>CAKTVK010000058.1 GCA_934623455.1 uncultured Eggerthellaceae bacterium
CAGGAGCCGATGCGGCAATTTCATCGAGCCATTCTTTTTGTTTTGTTTCGATGGTCACGCTTATATTTACGGTAGATCCCTTCGCAAAACTGCGGGGTCTGCCGCGTTTCTTTTTCTGATCCTGCTCTTTTGTTGTTTGCTCGGCCGGTGCTTGTCCGTGTTCGGGTTGCAGGTGTTCGGGTTGCGCGTTTGCGAATTGCACGCGTTCCGCTTGCTCTTGCCCTTCCTGGGCGCGTCTTAACGACCCCGTTTCCATGGATTCCAGCATAAGAATACCTCTATCTTTTCTTTTGGGGGCGTGATATGGTACGCATAGTACCTTGAATTAAGTATTAAAAAATACGAATTAAATAAAAAACTAAAAAATACCTGATTGAGCCCTTTTCCGGTACAGTTATTTTGCATGATAGGCAGAGTCGAAGGAGGGATTCTCAGTGCAAACCACCCTACAGAAAAACACTCAACAGAAAATCGTTTTGCGATGCAAGCCGCAAAACTTCGATCAGTGGGCAGCTGCGCTTTCTTTTTACTGCGTTTCGCTTTGTGCGCCGGAGCGTCCTCTTGAAAAAGAGCTAGCGCAGGCGGCGTTGGATCAAACCGATTTGTTCGTGATTATCGATGACGTGCAATCCTCGGATGAATCTCTGGTCAATTCGTTGCGCACGTACTTGGAAACTGATCAGCGCGCGACAACGCGTATGCGCATTGCGTTCGTGGCCGATCGTCGGCGCGAACTTCCTTCTCCTCTCTTCCGCATTCTGGCGAACTACGACATTTACGACATTATTGTTCCGCCGAAAGATAATCTGCTTGATTTCAATCCTTACGTCGAGGTCGCTCAAGTTCTGTCGCGGTCTAAGAGTTACAGCGAAATTGTGCCCTATCTTGCGGGCGAAATCGTGAACCCGAAGCTTGTTGGCTTGACGTCCGCCGAAGCGCTGCGCGAGCGTACGCGTGCTCAGGTGCGCATTGCGGTGGCGCAAATCGATCAGCGTCGCGGCGGTTCAACGCATACGTCGCTTCTGTTTGCGCGCGTGCTGGTTCTTCTGGGATATAAGGTGGCGCTTTTCATTGATGACCGCACGTGGAAAAACATGAGGCGTTGCTATCCTCGTGCGCGGTGTAATGTGGAAAACGGCATGATGACGCTTGCGGGCATTGATTTCTACCGCAACGAAGGGTTTGCCGGCGCGAACGGATACGACTACGTTTTGGCGGATTTCGGGTGCGCGCGCTGGATTGACTTGGAACCTGATTCGCGTGCTCAAACGCTGGGCGAGAGTTTTCGTTCGGCATCGCTTGCAGTGCTCACGTCGGTGGTGTCTCCGTGGGGCGACCACGCATCGTTCGAGCGCGTGCTGAAAATCTGGCAAAAGAAGGGCGAGCTGCAGAATTTAGGCGGCGTGAAGTTCGCGTTCTTCGGCATTTCGCACGATGCCGTCTACGAAAACTGGCAGGAAGCAGCGCAGCGCTTGAACCCCAAGGCGGAGCTTTATCGCATTCCGTATTTGCCCGACCCCTTGCACTACGAGGCAAAAGAACATCATTGCCCTGAATTGATTGACATTCTATCGCCTATTTTGCGCGCGAAAGATCGGTAAGTTGGGCTTTCGCAGGTTGGCGGATAGGAGCACTGAGGGGTTGCGATGATGTTTTCGCAGGAACAGATGGAGGAATGGGAAGCGCGCGCGGTGCCGCTTGATGAGCGCGGCGAGAGTGAGGCGTATTTTCCGCTGTGGGGCATTGTCGATGTGGACGATTACCTGCAGAAAAGCGATGCGGCGCGTGCTGAGAGACAACGAGCGATGGCGTTGGAGTGCGCTGGTGCCGAAGGCGAGGTTGGGGCATCGGACGCGTGCGCGGAAGGTGCAGCGGGCGCTGGAGTCGTCGGGGCAGGCGGTGCTGCTGCGGTGCGGCCTTCGGCGGGTACGCGCGTTGCGTGGGGTGCGTGGTTCTGGGTGAAGCGCGTGGGGATCGCGCTGGTGGTATGCGTTGTTGGTTCGATGCTGGTGACCATGGCGCTGAATCCCGCCATGACGTTTTTCGATGCGGCAAACGCTTTGTTTGGCGGCATTGCGGGCTTGATTGAGAAGGTGCTCGGATAGCTTGGGTTTCAAACGGTTAATGCATGCGTGGAGGTGCGCGTGTTGACTGAGAGGGTTTGAAGATAGGGGTTTATGGTGGGCGATTTCAAGAAAAGGGGAAACTTTGCAGCGCGTATTGTTGCAGCGGCTCTGGCGGCGGTACTTTGTGTTTCGTCGGTGCCGTGTTCGGCATTCGCACAGGCAGTGAGCGATGCCGACGCGCAGAGTGCTTCGGGCGCGGCTTCGCAGGAGGCGCGTGTGGCGGAAGAGGCCGGGGAAGATGTTGGCGCCGTTGCGGCCTCTGGTGCTGTCTTCGAGGTTGGCGCCGGGGAAGACGCCGGCGCTGCTGGTATCGGCGCCGCTGGTGCAGAGCCGAGCGGCGAAGCGGCGGCTGGCGTTGCACCCGGTGGCGCGGACGAGGGCGACGTGGGCGCGGACAATGCTTCCGCATTTGCGGCATCGGCAGAGCGCCAGCCGCTGAGCAGTGCGAGTGCTAGCTTAAGCGAAACCCAGGACTTTGCGACGCAGGCGCTCGAGGCGCGAACAAATGCCGCTGTACAGTGTCGCGACGATCGCATTGCTCTTGCGTCTGCAAACTACGATTATTCCGGAATGGCGCATTGCTGGTTCCGCAACGACAGTCCAACCGACTACGTATTCACCGTTGAAATCGACGGTGTGTCGTACGAAGCGTATTGCTTGGATCCCGCTTTGCCTGCTCCGGCGAATGGTTGGTATACGTTCTATGCCACCTGGGATGATGACGAAAAAGCATACGATATCGTGCTGGATACCAAAGATGCCGAAGTTCATTGGAGCCAGGTTGACATAGGTCTAGGATGCCAAAGCGTGGGCGGTTTTCGCATCTATGCAAAAGGCGATTTCACGCTGACGAAGTCCAGCTCGAACTTGGAAGTGTCGGGAATCTATAACATTGCTGGCGCGGTTTATGGCTTGTACTGGTATTACGTTGATGCGCAAGCGGGAAACGAGCCCGATTATCGTCTGGTGATTGGCGACGACGGTTCAAGCGATACGCTTACGGGGCTTACGCCTGACGAGCGCTGGTATGTGCGCGAGCTTGAGGCGCCTACGGGTTTTGCGCTTGATCCGACGATTTACACGGTTCCCATTCGTCCGAATCAGGATAATTCTTATCACGTGACAGATGAGCCCGTTATGGACCCCAATGGCGTTTTGCTCAAGAAAGTGACGGCGGATGGCCAAGAGTATTTAGGCGAGCATCTGTCCTTGGCAATGGCGGAATACCAGTTTGATTATTATGCGGGGTATTACGATACCGTTGAGCAAGCTCGTGCCTCGGGCGCACCTACGCGCAGCTGGGTGATGAGGACGGACGAAGAAGGGTATACGGGGATTCGTTTTGCGGATAGAGTCTTTGACCACGATAATGCTATTTACTCCTACCTTGTGAGCGGGGCGGTATATCGAGCGCCGTCGGGAAAGCCAAGCATGCCGCTCGGTACGCTCTTGGTCCATGAAGTCAATCCTCCGTTTGGTTACGAGTTGTCGTCCAAATCCTTTATTGGGCGCTTGATACCTTCGGACAATAAACTTGGCTTCGAATGGTCTCTCGGTAGTGATTTCATAGACGGCAACGTCGCGCTCGATAAAGAATCCGTTGATGCTGGTTCTCTTACCATTCTCAAGAAGAGTAAGAATCCCGATCTTACCGCAGGAATCAATGGCTATTCGTTGGCAGGCGCGCGCTTCGACATCTACGATAATGCTGCCTGCCAAGGTGAACCTAAATATACGCTGGTCACGAAAGAAGATGGCACGACCGATATCATCAATAAATTAGCTCCCGGTTCTCACTTGTACATCAAGGAAACGATTCCGCCCCAGGGTTTCAAGGAATCTTCGACTGTGCATGAAGTTGTTATCAAGCCGGGAAAAGTTTCAGTGACTACGGTAGTTATTGAGAACGTGCCCGTCTACGTGGCTCCTTCCGTTTCTCTTGTCAAGAAAGACAGCGATGGCGACCAGGCTTTTAAGGGCGATGCAACGCTCGCAGGAGCGGAATATACGTTTGCGTTCTATGCGGGCGAAGCCTCGGCACAGGGAACGCCCGATGCAACCTGGGTTGGCGTAACGGATAGAGAAGGAAGAACCTCGCTTGATCAGGCAACGCTCGTATCGGGGTCGGAATGGCTGATCGAAGGTCAGTGCGTGTTGCCTCTCGGCTTTCTAACGGTAGAGGAAACGAAAGCGCCGCAAGGTTACCAGAAATCCAACGAAGTATTTTCTGCTCAGGTTGTTTACGACGAGCAAACACGTACAGCGAAGTGGGTAAAAGGAGAGGTGCTTTCGGACGATGCTATCTTCTGCGATGCTGTTGAATTTGATGCAGTTGAAGATATCAAGTTGTTTGGCATAAGCGTCTATAAGAAAATTCAGGGCGCACAAACGGGAATTTCCCCTGAAGGCATTCAATTCCAAATTGTGTATAAGCCCACGGGGGAAGTGGTGAAAACGATCACGATTGGTGCAGATGGCACAGCAACAACGGGTGAGCGCGCATTGCCCTGCGGTAGTTACGAGGTGCGTGAAGTTGAGGAAAGCATTCCGGTAGGCTTACAGCCGTATAGCGCCACTTCGAAAACAGGAAGCAATATCATCGATACGATCGACGCTCCCGATGATGGATCTTTCCCCTTGTATCAAGTGATTAAAACGGAGTGCACCGATTATACGGGTGATACGCCGCGTGGCGAAAAGAAAGATCATGCGACGGGGCAACCGATTGCCGGCACGGAATTCACGCTCTACCGCTATACAGGAAAGCTGATAATTGATAATGGTGCTCTAGAGGTTGCTGCTGTGGATTTTGATCCGTATCAGAATTACTGGGAGCAGCTAGAAGTGGTGACGACTGACACGCATGGCAAATTTGAGTTCAGCACACAACCGTACGGCGTCTACATGATGGTTGAGACGAATCCCGAATGGCATTATCTGAGCACGTCGGAGGGCGAATATGACGGTGCAAGTGAAGATTCCCTTGCCACGGCACGTGTTTTTGTCGTTGACAAAAATCATCCGTGCGAAACGCAGCTTTGGGAAGATATCGCTATACAACTCGAGTGCACCGTTGATAAATCGACGATTTCGGTGACGTCTTTGGGGCTGGTTTCTAAAGAAAGTTCCGATGCGGAGGATGCCGTTTCAAACGTAGGCATTGAGGAATATCGCTACGATGTATCGTTTGACAACGGGAATACGAATACGTACGCCGATGAATATTGGGTGATTGACCAGCTGAATATGGTTTGCGCACCGTTTGATCTTCGCGTGACCACGATTGTGCTGCCTACAGTTAAAAACGACTCTGTACCCACTGCTGCGCTTTTGATCAGAACGAATAAAAGTACTGGTGAATCATGGGCTCCTTCGGTCGAGACGGCGTGTCACGAATCAACGTTGTGCGATGGCTCCTCCCGGCTCAACGGAGTTGGCTGGCGATTCGCGGGAACGTATTCCTCTGATGCAACCACGATGATTTCCGTGGAGAGCTTGGGGTTGGCTCAAGACGAATATCTTACAGGCTTGTGCTTGTATTACGGTGCTGTTGAAAAAGGTTTTTCAACGCTGAGCCCTTTGTCGTATATGGTGGTTGCGACGCATGAGTTGGCCGAAGGCGTTGTAATTCCCAACACGGCAACCAGTCACATTACGCGCAATTGGGCGCAGCGCAACGGCTCCGTGAATGGTCTGTCCGATGATGATATTGATAGCGTTGCCACCACGGTTTTAGGTACATTCGAACAACATTTCGATCGCGGGTACTCGCCGACTTCGAGTGGGCGGTTGGGCTCGTGGAAGCCGATATTGCCTCAAACGGGAGATACGATGTTGCCGCTGGGGTTTTTAGCGCTTGCTGGTGCGTTGACATGCGCTGCTGCGGGCGTGTATATTTTCGCAAGGAATCGACGCATGCGCGTTCAGCTTGTAGGGAAGGGGTCTGCTGTGGGTAAATCGGCTGGTAAGATGATGGGGATTAATGTGGCGCTGCTTATAGACGCGCTTCCTCTGGCGGGGTGCTCGTGCAGCAGGCAAGGCGCCGAGTCCGCCTCGTCGGATGCGTCGGCGGCCACCTCGGTGAGCGGTGCTGCCGCATCTTCCACCTCGGTTTCTTCCGATGCCGCGGCTAGCGCTTCTTCCGATGACGTTGATGCTGGGGAGGACAATGACGACTCTTCCGAAGAGACTTCCTCGTCGGGCGATTCTTCCTCGTCGAGCCAGGGCGGCGGCTCGGATTCCTCTTGGACCGCTTCTTTTGCGCCTTCGGGTGGCTCTTCGGACGGTGATTCCGGCTCGGGGGCTTCTGAGCCGCAGCCCGCTGCACACGAACATTCGTGGGAATGGGTTCCGCAATGGGTGGACGTCGTCCGCCGCGAGGCGTACGACAAGCCGGTGTACCGCTGGGCGACGTGGTGTCCCGTCTGCGATTGCGAAGTTAGTGACGATCATAACAAGGAAATGCTCTTGAAAGGCGAGGCGGGGCATACTCTTACTGATTTGAAGGTCCTCGACCACTACGAGCACGTCGAGGCTGAAACCCACCAGGAAGATCACGGCTATTACCGCTGCTCCACTTGCGGCGAAATGTACTAGCAAGGGGGCAATCATGACGCAACTCATCTCAACCTGCGGCGCGCATGCCGCGGGTGGCGCCGCAGCGCGCGTTGTCGCCGTTGCGACCGCAGCCGCTGTTGCTGTTTCCCTGCTGGGCCTTTCAACTCCGTCCCGCGCTGAAGCAACCAGCGCGCCCGCCGTGACGCAAACGCGTATCGTCACGTGGCTCTCCACCGACGAGCAGCCTGACTTCGCAGAAGCATTCGAGCAGGACGGGCTGACGTATTCCCTGGTTGGCACGGAAATCGAGCAGCTCGAATCGCAGTTCGGCATGGTGCCGGCGCAACGTTCCGTGACCGTGCCGTGCGAGCCCGCTGATCTGGATGCGGCGCGCAACTCGTTTGCGCAGGCGCTCGACGTGGACCAGGACGGCTATGCGGGTTCCATCCCGTTGGTGCAGGTGACGTACGCTCCCGTGTACGCGCAGCGCTCGTGGGAAGTGAACGAGCTGCGCGATTTCGCAGGGCTTCCCAGTAACGATGCAATCCAGATTGCCGCCGAGCTGTCGTTCACCAATCCCGAAACGGAAAATGACCTGGTCCTTCGCCTGGCATCGCTTTCGTGGTCCATCGATGCGCGAGATGCGAACGGACTTCCGTCGTCGTACACAGCCCACGCGCTGTACCGCGGCGCCGATACCGCATCGGTGCTTGACCATTACGACGTGACGGCGTTTTACGAGGGCGACGTGCAAGCAACCGAGCCGGTCATCACGTACCAGGCCACGTTGAGCTATCGTGCGCCTGTTGCCGAAGCCTCGGGCGGTGCGGACGATTCCGACGAGCTGTCTCTTGCAGCCATCGCGGCGGCCGCGGCTGCCGTTGCCGCAGCGGCGGCGGCGTTCGGCGTGTTCTTCTGGCGCCGACATCGCGACGTGCGCGTATGCCGCGTGGAGGCCGCTGCTTGCGAAGATGTTTCTGCAGGTCAAGGGTGCGATGATGACTCTGACGCTCCGAGCGGTTGCCAGCAGGGCGGCCAGGGAAGCAATGCTGCGCAAGAAACGCTCAAGGTGATTGCCCGTGTTTCCTCGAAACGCGCGAAGGATGGATCGCTTGTTGTGGAGCTTCCGCCGCACTTGGATGTGGCAGCGCAGCGCTACGCTCTGATGCTGGCGCCTCACAAGGCGGACGGCGGCGTTCTGAACGTCGTGCAGTGCGGCCGCCTTGTTGTCTCTACCTGCGCTGATCGCATCGTGTACTTGTAGGCGAAATCCCGGGGCGCACACCCATTTCGTGCGCTCCGATGTTCGCGCAACCTCGCGAATGTCTCATGATAAAAACGGCCCACTTTTCTGTGGGTTTGCTGAAGCTAACTTTTTTGCGACCTGGGAAAACGTTCGTTTTTCGCGCGAGTTCGAGCAAAAAAGCACAGAAAAGTACCCCGTTTTTATCATCGGCTGGTTAACCCGCCCCGCCGCCGTCCCGCAACTCGAACCGCCCCGCCGCCTTCTGCACCCCTTCGCTATTCCAACCGGTCGCTTCCGCCGCCGTCCTCTGCTGCCCTTGTCGCCAGTCTGCGGTTCTTGAGCCGCGAGTCTTGGCGCCCTTGTTGTAGCCTGCGCCGCCGCCTTCCACTGCTCTGATCGCGTTGCGGCTACAACAAATTGACAAAAGCGGCCCAAAAACGCTGCAACAAATTGACAAATTGCAACAAATTGACAAAAATAGCCTCAAAACTGTGCAACAAATTGACACTGCGCTATGAGTCCGCACCTGTCTTCGCCGTTCCGGCCCTTCCGCCACTCCCGCATCACCATCCTCTGCTCGTCGCGTCAATTGTGTGCAACTCTCTTGCCCGTCGTGCGCGGCGATACGCATTGCAATGGGCATCGCGGCAAGCGCCCCAGCGAAGGTCGCGCAGTCGCTTCATGCTCCGCTTGCAAACCGTGCCTTCACCTGCGGATTTTACGCCGCATACTGTATCGTAACGGCTTTGGCATTGTGGTTGCTGTTTCCCCTGATGCGATATGGAATCATGCCCTAAACGATTGTCTCCACCGCCTAAAAAAACTATAATTTCACCGTTCGTGGTTGGACAGCGGTATTTCTGTGCCCAAAAACGGGGAAACTCGGCGGAATTTCGAGTGGGGCCTTATCCGAAATGAGACCTCAAACGAAGTTCCTCCCCAGATTTCGATCAAGGCGCCCAATGCGCTTTTGACCAGGGAATACAGGCGGTTGGAGCACGAATCATGACTTGTGTCTTTGCGGTTCGCCAAAGCGCAGCGCATCCGGGGGCTTCGCTCACTTGAGCGGTTGCCTTAAAGACGCGCCTCGTCAAAGCATTGTGTGCCGAAGCGCCCCAAGCGCTAAAGTGCCGTGCCAAAGCGCAGTGCGCCTTTGAGCTCTGCTCGTCAGAATTGGTCAATCAGCCCGATTCGTCGAAGCAGGATGCCCAAAGCGCCGCGCCCAACGCGTGCCCGCAAAGATGGACAAGGGAATCAGGTGAAATTCCTGAACGGCACCCGCCGCTGTAAGCGCGGAGCCGGGCGCTTCAAAGGCGAAAGCCGGCCACTGGGGCAACCTGGGAAGGCGGAGCGCACGGCGTGAAGGCAGGCAAGCATGGGCGTACGCTTGCACACTTTCGAACGCGCAAGTCAGAAGACCTACAAGACATGGCGCAAATCAGCACGTCAAAGGCGGATTTCTCCCACGGGAAAACGGGCCGTGATGGAAGATATCCATCACGGTTTTTCTTTTTTGGGGAAAACGACGTGGCGGATAAGGCCAAGGAAAAAGAAAGGAACAAAATGAAGAAGAAGCTCTTCAGAAAGGATAGCCCGGCTACTAAGGTAACGGCTGCTGTTCTTTCGGTTACGCTTGCATTCGGCATGACGCCTGCCGTTGCACTTGCGCAACCTGCCGCTGAACCCGAAAGCGGCATTACGGCGCTGAGCGACAGCGATGTCGCTGCAGTGAAGGCTCTCATCGCGGCGCTGCCTACGGCTCCTCAGGTCACGGCAGCGGAAAAGGGCACCTACGACAGTCAGATTAAGGCTGCGGTTGATGCCTTCAACGCGCTTGACGAAGCCGATCGGCAAACCCTGGACACTACCAATGTTGATGGCGGCAGCCAGTCCTATGGCCGTACTTTGGAGTGCGCCGAGTGGGCAATGAAGGCAAAGGCCGACTGCGACAACAGCACCACGCTTGCAGACAACACGTACACCGAAACCACCACCCCTGCGCTGTCTTCCGAGTACAGCAAGGGTAAATCCACTTCAAGCCGTCAGCGTCCGTGGAGCATCACCGACGTCACCGTTGCTGCTGGCAAGGCTACAGGCACGGTAACGGTTGAAAGCAAGACCTACGACTACATCTACATGGGTGGCAAGAAGTTTGAGAACTCCGCACCGAGCGGCAGCAACTCCACCTTCAAGAACGTGCCGATTGACCTGAACAGTACGCAGTACCTGACTGCTCATTCGACCTCTATGGGCACCGAAATCGTATTCTCGATCACCAGCACCATCGATGAGTCCGCGGCTGCGCCTGAGCCCGTTGTGACCGAAATTGCTACCGAGAACATCACGAACGCCACGGGCATGTTCAAGGTTGTTTCTGCGTCCATCGAGACCACGGGCGACAAAGTGAACCTGCGCTTCGCTCTGAACGGCACCGGCTACGGCGACCTGTTCATGGGCACGTTTGATCAGTGCGTGGCTGCCGAATCTACTATTGAAAGCCAGCTGATCCACTACACCACGAATGAAGCCGGCAAGTACGAGTTCGTTGTTCCTGTTGAAGCAGGCGAAAACACCTACGCTGTTGCTGCTTTGGGCGCGCGCAACTACGCCGCTTACAAGAACGGCCAGAAGGCGTTCTGGCAGTGCGTGTATCCTCGCATGTTCAAGCTGGATACCGATGCGGAAACGCTGTGGACGGGCGACTACGAAGGCCAGGCTGCTCTGACCGCATCTGTGACGGGAAAGGCCCCGGCGGTGACCGCAGCAACGCTGGACACCGTTGGTGGCCCTCAGTCTAACGGCTATTCTGAGACGGCAATCATCACCACCGATGCAACCGCTGCCTACATGGGAACCGCTGAAGCTGCCTCGCTGGCAACCGAAGGCATCATCGAGGCTGCTAATGGCACGCTTTCTCTGCCTATCGTTGATGGCAATCGCGGTGGCCTTCAGTCCTACGACGGCACGTTCACCGAAGCAATTGCGTTCCGCCAGGCCGATAACACCTGGATTGACACGACCGTTACGCTGAACAAGAACAACATGACGCTCACCATCGCAGGCGCTGCTGTTCCCACCGAGCCCCCCACAACGGCAACTGTGAGCTACTCTGCACAGACGGCTGGTGCTTACTTGGCTGCTCCCGCTGCAGACAAGGAAGTATCCGGTGACCTGGCAGAATCTTACGGTTACGCGGACTCCATCGTTCCTTCCGAGGGCGTTTCCGTGGCTGACGTTATGGTTGCTGCCGCCATTGATGTGTTTGGCGAAGAGGCATTCACCACCGAGACCGCCAAGACCATGTTGGATTGGTCGGACTCCGGTTGGGTGAAGACGTACTTCGGTACCGATGCCTCCAATGGCTTCCTTGTGAACCATGCGACCCCGAACGATGGCACCGAATCTTCTTTTGGTGGCTACAACGGCACCATGATTACCACCACGAAGGTCAATAGCGGTGACTTCGTTGAGTTCTACTCCTATCAGTCCGACTCTTACGCCGACAAGTACACGTACGTTGAAGCCCCTGCTCAGGCTTTTGCTGGTGCATCTTTTAACGTGACGGTGACGGGCGTTTCCGCCATGAACGGCTACTTGTACAAGGACGCTGCTGCCATGAAGGCTGCTGCCACTGCTCTGGAAGGCGTTAAGCTTGCCACGGTGGACGCAACGACAGGCGCAGTGACCGAACTTGAAGGCGTTACCACGAACGCTGAAGGCAAGGCAACGGTGACCCTGCCCGAAGGTGGCGACTACTACCTAGCCGCATGCGGCAGCGACAGCACGGGCACGCCCGTTATCATGAACCCCACGAAGGTGAGCGTTCTGGGCGGCACGTACAACATCACTGCTAGCATCAACAAGAACAGCGATCACACGCCGTTCACCATGTGCAAGGTGTCCGACGCTGCTCTGTTTGTTGAGAACGGCACCATGATGGTTCGCTTCAAGACTTCTTCCGCCAGCTACAAGGGCATCTTCATGGGCGTTGTGGCTGATGCAACGCTTGATAAGACCATTATGGGCGAGAAGACCTCCGACGGTTTCTACCAATTTGAGGTTCCGGTGACTGCCGACATGCTGACCGCTCCTACGCCGGTCACGCTG
>CAKTVK010000059.1 GCA_934623455.1 uncultured Eggerthellaceae bacterium
CCCCTCATACGATGAGGGTATTCCATTATAAGCAAGACTCAACAACGCGCCAGAAACCATTAAGAACCCTAGTTGTAATGGTTCTGAACATAAATGCGACCATATTTCGAAATTTCGTCGCGGGCAATGGCATCGACACGTTTATCCGCACAGAACCCTCCTGGGAAGCCAGGGAAGAATCGACCGTTCTCACAATACGTATCGAAAGCTCGTCGTATTTCCACACGAATCTTCTCTTCGGGCATACCCTCCGAATCAATAGCAGGCACGTCAATTCCTCCTTGCATGGGCAAAGCATCGTTGAGATTTTTCTGAATTCCCACAATATCGTTCTCAGGGATAACGCCTTGCCAAATTTTCACCATTAAGGATAGCAAGCACGTTCTCTTTTGGTGATAACATCCGTTTTCCTTTCGCTTACCAGTTTCTCAAGTCCAACACCTCCCAATGGTGATTGCATCTAAAAGGTCGCGCCCATCGCTAATATCTACCCTGAATTGCTATTCTGTAATCGCTTTATCATCTTTGGGGCAATGTCTCTTGAGCGAGGCTTATTTTGGAAATGGAGGAGGAAGAACTCCGCCGCATTTGGGACAAATCCTCATATTGTTGTCCTCTGGGATGTTCCCGCATTTATAGCAGCGACGAACTCCCATGGTTGTCTTCATTTTATTGAATCTGCCACACTTGTTACACATGGTACACGCAAAGCAGGTCTGAACCATCTTCTCCGCCACTGAAACACCCTCCACGAAAAAGACTCTCCTCCCCTTTCGGTTTGGAGAGTCCGCACTCAACACAATAGACGGAAAATGAAGCGTCGTTTATTTAACGGCCCATAGGACCTGCTTGGGCTTACGTGCCATCTCTTTAACCATCTCTTCAAGCGTGCCGAAGCGGATAACATCGGCTTGGCAGTGATGCACACAAGTTGGTTTCTTGCCCGCAGCAACACGCTCCTCGCACAGATCGCACAAATCCGTGGGGACAGGTATCTTGTTCCAGTTAAAACAATTTCCTTGATCGCCCGAATCGTCCTTTTGCCAAGGACCATCGTCAAGCACACGAATACCCCATTTTCCTACCGGGAAGCCATGCTCCTCTTTACAGGCAATAACACAAGTTTCGCAGCCAGAGCAGAATTCGTAATCGATGAGCAATGCATAATTGACAGCCATGGTTACACCAACTTTCCAAATTTGTCCCAAACAAGCTGCATATCCGTGTCGTAATTCTCACTCAAAGGTGTGATTGAACAGGACATGCACTTGTGCGGTGCACCGTAACCCATAATGGAATTGTAATGATTAGGCACAAGATCGTTATAGTTGGACAGCCATACGCCATACAAGCTCGGAGCATCGGCCTCCCGCTCCGGGAACCACCAGCCATGCTGAGCATGAACCGTGCCAGAGCGAACAATTGGACTAACCTTTGCCTTGAACTTCGCCTTGCCGAATTCATTTTCGATCTCGACCCATTGCCCATCCGCAACATTTATTTTCGCAGCGTCTTCGGGGTTGATCTCCAGCAAGGGATTCGGACAAAGCTCGCGCAAAAGCGGAATTTGACGATGTTCTGAATGGAAGAAAGCGTACTCACGAGCTCCAGAAGTAATGTTAAACGGATATTTTTCCGAACGCCCCGGTTGACGAGTAGAGAAGGCTGGCTCCATGTAATACGGAAGCGGATCGTCACCGTTTTCGGCGAATGCAGTCGCCCAAAGCTCGACTCGACCCGTATTCGTCAAGAAGCCCAGCTTACGATCGGGACGCAGCAGACCCTTTTCGTATTTACGATAGTTCACGCCGCGCTGATGAATGACTTCTTCCGCAAGTCCGGCAAAATCCATGCCAGAAGCAGGAGCACGATTTTTATCAGTGTAATCGCGACCATCAACATATTTGCCAGCAATCTTCGGAGAACCAAGAACATTGCCCAATTCGACCAAAATATCGGCATCAGACTTCGCTTCGCCAACGGTAATTGCCTTGTTGGACGCACTGATGGAAACAGGAGATGCACAATAATGAGTAAAGACAACATCGTCTTTTTCGGCAGAAGTTGCCAATGGAAGGAAAATATCACAACAACCTTCAATAGAAGGAGTCATGAATACATCGGTGCCAATGCAAAAGTCCAAACGAA
Organism: uncultured Eggerthellaceae bacterium; assembly: GCA_934623455.1. GTDB lineage: Bacteria > Actinomycetota > Coriobacteriia > Coriobacteriales > Eggerthellaceae > CAKUOV01. Next base: position 2,149 of record CAKTVK010000059.1, read on the forward strand.
GTAGACCCTCGTACCATTTAGAAGGTTCGGCGCAACATGTGGGAGCCAACAAATTGGTCGACTGTATCCAGCCCATATGAATTTTGTACGGCTGATCGGTCAGCAGGCAATCCAGCATCATATCAGCATGAGCCATGCGAATATTTTCGCAGTAAAGAGGATACTTGTCATATCCTACCGCTTTATGCGTAAGCTCGAGGCCAATTCCTTCCCATCCTTCTTCAAGAAGCTCAACCTGATCGTCGGCATTACCGCCCATGTTGATAACATCGCCAGCATCGCCCTCCCAGGCGCCTTCCGCCTTCTCGCCCGTTGCTTCCACACCTACCATGGCGGGAATCTCAGCAATGATTTGACCACCAGGAACGTCAACGTTACCGGTAATGGCCATTAACGCCAAGCAGCAGTGGCCAGCTTGGTTGCCGTTTTGGTTCTGGTCGAAAGCGAGACCCCAGGCAATAGATGCAGGATGAGCGTTGCCATACATACGAGCAGCAGTATAGATGTCATCCACAGAAACTTCGCAGATTTCCGCCGCCTTCTCGGGTGTCATCCCTTTTTCGGGATCATTAATGCGAGCTTTAAACTCCTCGAAACCGTATGTCCACTTATCCACAAAATCGTGATCATACAGATCTTCGTTGATGATAATGTAGAGCCACGCCATGAGCATTGCAGTATCAGTGCCCACGCGAACACGCAGATGAACGGCGGAACGAGTCGATAGCCAATTAACACGAGGATCAACGGTGATAAGCTTGGCGCCGCGCTTCATGATATCAATAACCGCATGCCCCCACAAACCATCGCCGTTAGACGCCAGAGGCATCTTGCCCCACATAACAATCACCTCGGGGCAGACCCACTCGGGATTGTCATATGTGTCTTTAAGGCCACCAGCGTAGTCGATCTCAGGATAATACGCTCCCAAAACATGGGAACACGCCGCCGAGCGAGGCTGATAGCAAGCAAAACCTGACTGGGTATAGCAAGCATTAGGCGTTCCCAGCACGCGCTGAGCCATTTCTTGACACATAATTCCGCCGGAGCGTCCGGTACCAGAAAACACAGCCATAGACTCAGGGCCATAGTTTTCTTTGAAGAAATCGACGCGCTCCTTAATAATCGCATAAGCCTCATCCCAAGTGCAACGTTCCCACTTGTCATGTTGACCGCGGTATTTCGGATCGCGCTTCATCGGGTGGACAATGCGACTTGAATTATAGATGTAATCTTTCAGAGCCAGGCATCTTGGGCACAAGCGACCCTTTGTTATGGGATTGTTCTCGTCGCCTTCAACATGGTCAAGTCGCCCGTCCTTGTCAACATACAGCTTCACGCTGCATCCAACAGGATGACATCCCGGAGGAGACCACATCGAAGTCCTGACCACCTTAAAGTCACCATCTTGATAGGTCATAGGCTTACCAAGGTCGTCTTTAAATTCCATACCTCTCTCCTTTCCTATAAAGCCACTGCCTTTTGGCAGAAAAACCCATCCACAAGAGCGAAAAAGACATTCACGCTCCTATATAGATTGAGATTGAAACATCGATTTCTGAGCTACTCGTCCCACACCATGCGCTTTTTGAGAATCTGCACGAGAACAAACATGACGATGACGAATATGGCCATGCAAATTGAAAGTATCAAAGAAGCGTTAAACGTTCCGAATGCCTGCCACACTCCCGAAACAAGCGGCGCGGAAAAACCGCCGATAAGACCGATACCAATCTGGATGTAGCTAAGAATTTTTGTATAATTCTTCGCGCCAAAAACGTCTCTAACAGCCAATGGAACCAAATTGCCAACAACTGTCATCTGATCGCTGAACAAGAAAACGAAAATCATACAGATAATCGGGTTTCCATGGAAAAATATCAGCATTATGGACGAAATGATGGGCCCAAGCATGATGATGTAGCATGCCTTGAAACAGCCGAGCTTGTCTATAAGCAGGCCAAACAGCGGTGCAAGCAAGCCGAACAGCGCCGTAGCAGAAACCATAAGCGATCCATACGTTGCGTCGTAGCCCCACTCAGCAGCGCCAGCTGACGGCCATAGGTTCTGATATCCGCCGAACAAGGCTCCCACGGAAGCACCCAGGAATAGAAACACAAACGCCAGAGAAAACACGCCCTTCCTTACGGACATGCCGTGCGCATCCTCTTCACCAGCAACGTTGTTGTCCATCCCCTCTTCCCAGCCGACAGGCTTGCAGCCCCGGTCTTCGGGTTTAAAACGAATAACAAAAATCGTCCATGGCAAAACATATACACAGGAAATAATAGCCATTACGGGATATGCCATTCGCCATCCCAATGCGCCAATAATTGTGGCTTCAACAGGACTAATGATAGCTGCGCCAATAGCACCAATCACCGTCGTGAAACCCAAGGCAAACCCTGAATTCTTCGCGAACCAATTGGTGATAACAATAGGAGCGCCAACCATAAAGTAAACGCCACCCGACAAGCCGATAACAACTCCCGATGCGTACCATTGCCATATTTCCGTGTACGTTCCCATCATCGCAAGAGCAGCGATAGAGATTATGTAGGAAACAGTCAACAAAATCGGCGTCTTGACAACAAGCCAAAGCTTTCCAACAAACAATTGCGAAAACGCCATGCCAAACGCATAACAGGTAATCCAAAACATCAAACTAGAGACATCAAATCCAAGCTCAGTTACGATAGGAACAACGAAGTTTCCAGAACAAGCAAGGATTGTCTGAATACCTCCCGAGCACAAAAAACCAAGGCCGATAACATTCAGCCACGCCCACTTCTTGCTTCTCTTCTCGATATCAGAGGCCATATCTACAGCCGTCCTTTCATTGCCCGGGGCTCGTCTCCCAAGCCACGGGCTCCTCTAAAAACGATGTCGCATCAGATCGAAAATCCGATTGAGCAGAGACTAATCTTCCCAGTACTTCTTCTGCAGTCCGGACTTTGCCCCCTGAGCTATCACAAGCAAAACCACAGAAACAACAACGATGATCATGCCGAAGATAATCGCCGCATTAAATGTACCGAAATTGGTAAAGATTCCCGAGATAACAGGATTGGAGAATCCGCCAATAAGACCGATGCCGATTTGCATGTACGAAAATACTTTGGTATAAGCCTTCGCACCAAAAGCATCGCGCGTGAGCAAAGGAACGAGCGTTCCAACAACCGCTCCCTGGAAAGCAAACATAAAGCACCAAATGAGTACAGGAATATCGCTTCCATGAACAAACAGGAAGCCAACGCCACCCAAGAACACAATCGCCAAAACACCATAAGACGTCTTCCACGGACCGATTTTATCGATGACGATACCGATAAAGGGTCCCATAATAGCGAATAGGGATGTAGCGGAGATCATCAGAGAGGTGAACGTCGCATCAAAACCCCATTCGGCTGCCGCAAATCCGTACAAGTTCTGGAACCCTCCGAACAGGGCGCAGATACCAGCAACGATAAAAATGCAGACAAAAACAATGGAGAAAACGGCACGCTTTTCAGGAATGCCAGGCATGCTCCCTTCCTCAATATGTTCTTCCTTTGCCTTTTCGGCGTTGTAATAGGCTGGATGCATATGGACCTTCGCTGGATCAAACACGAACAGAGTGAACGGCAAAGCCATAACGCAAGAAATAATCGCAACGATAAAGTATGCGGTCCTCCAGCCGAATTGAGCAACCAAGGCAGCATCAATCGGGCTCAGAATAACTGCAAGGACGCCGCCGATAATACCAGCCATGCCCAGAGCAAAACCCGTGCGCTCAGCGAACCAGTTAGTGATCATATACGGCGCGGCAACCATGAAGTAGAAGCCGCCGGATAGACCAATCACGGCGCCAGATACCCAAAATTGCCAAACCTCGGTATAGGTTCCCATCAGAGCAAGAGCAATAATAGATACAAGAAAAGCAACAGTTGTAACAATTTTCGTACTTACTTTAGGCCAAATGCGTCCAACAAAAGGTTGTGAGATAGCCATAAAAATAGCGTACATCGTAATCCAGAACGTCAACTGCGCAGGATCGCACTGAAGTTCCGCACAAATAAATGGAATAAAATTACCAGCGTTAGCCAAAATTTGCTGAAGACCTGCGCCCATCAAAAAGCCCAAGCCAACGACAATCATCCAAGCACGCTTGGTACCGTCCTTCCATTCACCTTCTTTAACAACGTTTTCGGACATATGTGTCCCTCCTTTCACATCCGGCCGCTCTACGCGCGGCCCCCTTTTATGCGAGGTCGCTTTCCCCAAAGCGACCTCTAGAAAAATTGGCGTACCAATAATCCTTCATGTTTGGAGGAGAAGAGCTGCAGGAGGACACCCCCCTGCAGCGGGGATTGAGCAAAGAAAATCTATCGGGTCAAAAGCGCCCAGCGGGTGCTGCCGTCCATCTTCTTGACGAGGTCCTCGACCTCGCCGTAGTACATGCACCACGCCTGGCAGTGCTGCACGCACATGGGCATCTTGCCCTTCGCGACGCGGTCCTCGCACATGTCGCACGCCTTGGTGATGACGGGCGTCCAGGTCCACTCCCATTGGCCGGCGGCCTTGCCGGTCTCGTATTTCCAGGGCCCGGTCTCGGTGAGCTTGATGCCCCACTCGCCCTTGCCAAGGCCCAGCTCCTTCCTGCAGGCGACTTCGCAGGAATGGCAGCCGGTGCAGTACTCGGTATTGATAAGAATGCCCTTCATGTTCATCACCTACCTATTAATCTGAAAGCCGGATTTCTTGTATTCATCAAAGTCGGCGTAACCCTCGCCTGGCACATAATCAACGAAATTATGCTCAACAAGAATTTGCTCTTCGGGAAGGACATCACCTTCCTTGTACGGATATACCTTGCAAATCATGCATTTAATCGAAGATCCCACTCCAGAAGGACCAGTCTCAAACGCCTTCGTACAGTTGTTGGGATTCGATTTAAAAGTACCAAACAGATTAGGTTCAGCACCATCTTCCTCGGGATACCACCAGCCATGCTCGGCATGAACCGTCCCTTCGCCAATCGTCTCGCTCAAGAACGCCCTTTGGCGGAACCTGCCATGATCGTTCGCAACCCAAACATAACTTCCATCTTCGATTCCATATTTTTTTGCATCCGCTGGATTGATGGTCAAAAGAGGCTCAGGATGAAGCTCGCGCATTGTGGGTTGCTGGCGATTCTCGGAATGGAAAAATTCCCAAGATCGACCACCTGAAGTCAGAATAAGAGGATATTCCTTCATCAACTCAGGCGTAGACAGCGGCGATTGCGGAGGCTCGATATGATATGGAGTAGAACGCAGGCCCCAAATATTGTAAACAAACGGCGTCAACTCAACTCGACCAGATTGAGTATTAAAGCCAATGGACCCATCGGGACGACATAAGCCCTTCTCGTACTTCCTACACACACCATTCCACTCGTCATATGCATACGCACCCGCTTCGGCAAGCTGATACAAACCCTTATCGAAACGGGAATGATGGGAACCCCATGCGGCAAGTTGAAGATTGGTTGTTTTGAAGCCCTTCATAACATCTGGATCGGGCAAACGACAATCCGTTAAGTACCAATCCATCATTTCGATATCGTCTTTCCATGGCCAAAAATCTGGATTTAAGCGATGTCCCATCTCAATCATTATCTGCTCATCAGATTTTGCCTCATAGAATGAACAAGCTTTAGTGATGGAGCGCACGGGGGTCCACCATGTACGTACAGAATTACGTTCGGGGCTCATGGCCACAGGAAGCAATACATCAGCGCATGCAACGGAAATGGGAGTAATAAAGGGATCGGCGTTTACGACAAAGGGGACTTTGCGCATTGCCTCATAAACACGTGCAGCATCCATACCCGGATTGGCAATCGCATTAGACGTTTCGATCCAAAGCATCTTGATAGGAATAGGCTCCCCAACTTCCATCGCCCGAAGCAAAGCATCGGAGGACGCGTGCGTGGTGAATTCTTCGCAATCATCTCCAAAAGCGTATTTCATCGTGAGTTTCTTGGCTCGCCATTCCTCGGGAATAACTGGCTCGGTAAGCGGGAGATCGGTTGCATCGAAGGCATTGCGAATAAGAATCTGCCCACCAGGAACATCTACGTTTCCGGTAATCGCCATCAAATCGCAACAAGCAAGATTCAAAGACATTGCAGAAAGCTGCTGGTCCATAGCAAGACCCCACTGGATAGCAGCGGGCTTAGTGGTTGCATACATGCGCGCCGACCCAACAATGTCATCAACAGACAATCCCGTTATTTCAGATGCCCATTCAGGCGTGAAATCTTTGACCGATTCGGCAAGAGCGTCAAACCCAGAACACCAGCAATCAACGAAGTCGTGGTCATAGAGGTCTTCTGCAATGATAACGTTGAGCCATGCGCAGCCAAGCGCAGCATCGGTGCCGGGACGAATCTGCAGGAAGTATTCAGCACGAGCGCCCCACCAAGTCAAACGAGGGTCAATAGAGATAATCTTCGAGCCCATCTGAACACACACAGCAAGCCAATGGCCGATATAACCATCTGCATTTGATTTCAGCGGCTCATTACCCCAGACAACAATTACGCCAGGAACAACGAAATCGGGATTGGCGTAACGGTCCTCGTGGCCTTCTGCCGCGTCGGCAAGCAGATAGTCGCCAAACGGCGCAAAAGCGCCAAACATACGGGGTAGATAGCAGGCGAAGCCAGTAAATCCGAATGTTGAAATATTGGGCGTCTTCAATGCGCAATTGCCGAAATAAGTCATAGGGCCAGTATTTCGTCCAGTTCCGTGAATAAGGAGAATAGAACTTCCGCCCCACTCCTCCCAGACCTTGCGAACCTGCGCTTCGCAAATGTCAAGCGCCTCATCCCAAGAAATACGCTCCCACTGATTAGCTCCTCGTCCTTCAAGGTGAGGGTTCTCTGGCGTCCAGTCAACGCGTTTCATCGGATATTTCAAACGGTCGGGATTGTTCACCGCATCAGGAAGGTCAAGACAGCGAACGCAAAGCTTGCCATTCGTGAACGGGTTAAGAGGATCGCCCTCGACACGTTCCAGCTTGCCATCCTTGACGTACAGCAAAATGCCACAAGAATTATGGCAACCCGGAGGAGACCAATGGTTGGTCCTCGTCACTACATAGCCATCCTCCTCCCAACGAAACTCCCCCTCGTGGTACGCCTCTCGATTGAGCTCACTAAGCCATTCATCGTACATAGACATACGCATCCCTCCTCTTTGTATAACCAATTCCCCATGAATTGGATTTACGGCAGACAAAAGTTCATCAGCGCATGCAAATGCCCTCTCGCGCTAGAAAAACAATAAAGTCCAGCGGTCTTTGCTAGTTAATAGGAGACCCTACGCCGCCCTAACAATCTCTTCCCATTCAGCCACAAACAACGTCTTATCTGAATTCTCCGCGCAGCCTCGATTGACTGCTTCCATGATTGCAGCGAAAGATCCCGAGCCGTCATGCAAGTACCAATTCAAGAAATCAAAACTCAGACAGATATTCAAAGCATCGAGTGTTTCGTCATTGAAGCGGCGAACCATTTCGACGATAATCTGTTCATCGAATTCCCGAAGCAAGCCGACAATAACGGCCAACTGCCACATTGAGAAAGATACAAAGAAATCATTCAGGAAACATCGCTCATAGCGGTTTGATTGCGCTTAAACCCATCAACCTAAACGGTTATTTTTCAGCGGCAAATGGTCTAATCCCTTAGGGTTGATGTCTATGAACAGGGGTAATATTATTTTTCTTGTACTGATTTATTCTTTCCTAATACCGTGACAACAACGAAATACAATCCTCATCCCATTAGCGAATCAACAATAAGCAAGGTATTCTCGCGGCAAAATCCGTAAATTAATCAAGCCGCAAGTATTGCTAAAAAAAATCGATTGCCTAAAAACAATCGATTTACATTCGAACAATCTATTGTTTACCTCAGTTGGAAACCGCACGCCTTCGACTAAAAGCCACGAAGACAGCTATCTGGGACCATCGAAGCAACCTGTTCTATTTTTAGAGATTTAGATTTAAGGCATACAAACGAAAGGCGATTGCATCGCATTATTCAACAGCTATCCCCTCAATCATCTCAATAAGCTCTTCGCGAGAATGCACGCCCGCCTTCTGGTAAATACTATGAATATGCGATTTCACCGTATGATACGAGATAAACAAATGCTCCTCGATGTATTTAGCGCTATAACCACGAGAAAGCAAAACAAGGACTTCTTCCTGTCTTGGAGATAGGCCAATTCTTTTCGACAAAATGGCACACCGATTTTTCCAGCTAGTTAGACGCATCGGCGTCTCAACGCCCTCTGATTCACCATCCGCAATCAATAAGCGCTCGATGCTCAAAGATGTGTAATCATCACTATCCTGAACAATACCCGATTCCTCCACGGGAAAACGATCGGAAAAAAAGAGAGCAGCAAGAAAAGCAAGAACGACTATCATTGCCAAAGTAAGCATTTCAGACACAGCATTTAGCTCCATACCGTAACCAAAGGAAAAAAGAGCTATCACAGACCCCGCAACATATCCGATATAATTTGAAATACGAGACGCCGTATACGTCCTTATGGGCTGCAATGAGAACAAGTAGACGTTCTCTGATACTGCATAAATGTTTGTTATCGCCTGAAAAGTAAATACGAATAAAAGAACACAGCAGCAAACGATTTTAACAAGTAAGCTGTCGACAAAAGCGATGGGAAGCAAACCCACCGCCGCACATGGCAGGAAAAAGCGAAGCTGGTTCTTCTCGGAGACAAGTACGGGAACTCTATTCCCAGCACAATCAAACACCATGGCAAAAACAGCTACAACGACGATAAATCCAGAAAGTAATATTACGTGTTCGTAGCCATTTAAACCCAAAAGCACGATAAGGCTCATAGCGTAGCCCAAGCAGCACGACTGAGACAATGATGCAGCTGAAGATTTCCACGACATTCTATTTCTTTTCTTGGAATCTTCGGAGCTTACGAAACAATCACTTTCACTTGAGGCAATTCGATACGCGCACAAAGAAGACAAAGATCCCAGAACGGCGATAAAGCATATCAGCAGCTGACAAATAATAATCGGACGAACATAAAGTACTATCGTAGCTCCAAGAGCAGCAAACCCCAAACAAACGGGAATATTAATAATAAGTAATTCCCGAGAAAGACTTCCTATATAACCCGAAGTAAGCATCAGGAATCCTGCAACGCAAAAACCCAAGACCGCGAAAGAAACAACAGACGAAGAAAAAGACGGAACGACCGAAAAAAGAACCATCGCGAGCATCGGCGCAAGAGCAGTAAAAACGGAGAGAAGCAAAAACCCAAGCCTCGAAGAAACCGCATCCGAAAGACCCCATCCAACAATGCAAGTAGTAAGTAATCCTGAGAAAAAGCTCACGACTAAATAAATGCATTGAAAAGGCTCCCCCATTACAGTAGAAACCAGCTGATTTGATCCGTTGGTTCCCATACCGTCGGGATCGGATTACGATTGAACCATGTCCTAGAGGACTGCCGATCGGGCGCCCGTGGACGGCCTTTCGCCCCTGCCCCATAGAGGGCCCGGGGGGTGTTGCCGACGCGGGCGCCGCTGTTTCCGACGACTGATAGGAAACTGCCGGACCCTCCGTCCGAAGAGAGCCACGGCCAGGTAATGTGGGTGTCGCAAGAAGCAGCGTTCCGATCGACCGACGATTGGAAGGATACCACCATGATCCCAGAAGCGCTAACCTGCACGGCCGTATTGGGCCTCGACGTCGGCAAAT
>CAKTVK010000060.1 GCA_934623455.1 uncultured Eggerthellaceae bacterium
CTAGAGAATAGTAAGGTTCTCTTCTCCGATTTCCAGAGAATATTTCTGGCGGTTACCCCGCAAAACTTAACTCGCACTATCGGTATCAAACAGGAGTCCGTCTATAAAGTACGTGTTAGTATTTCCGTATTTTAGCTTTCTCATAATCACCTTTTTGAAACGCAAGCCTGCATGCTAACGCTAAGTTTAATACAGACATTAGGGTTTATCCGAAGAACTTGGGGTCGAATTGTTCGAGCGCAGCGGTAACCGCATGGTGCTGACAAGCTCGGGCGAAATGCTCAAGCGGCATGCGCAAGATATCGTAGAAAGCACCCGAAAGCTGCGATTAGAGCTTGATGTCAAAAACGGCACTAAAACGACTACGAAGGGCTATTGCTCTATGGAATGCCGCTCTTCACTGGCAATATCGTGTCTTCTCTTGTCCGCCAACTTTTTTGCGCAAAGGACATATGCTTTTACCGGAACATGCCTCTGATTTTCCTTACAACATATCGTATCGCAAGGAACGGATGCGCATAGAGCATTCGCGGTCCCGCATATGACTAATATCTTTAATTGCTGCTCGCATATCGGGCTTATAGCAATGGATGGAGCACTCCTTGCAATTCCCTTTATGCTCATGAGGACATTTCGCCGTTCTTTCCAGGGAGTACGCAAGCACCGCGCTGCATTGTTTGCGCAACACGTCGTCCCCTGCGTTCCCGTCTTTATTTTCACCTGCGCGTTTACCATTCGTTCTATGGTGATTCTCGCAATACATTTGCGTCATAACACGAAGGGTCTGAGCATCGCGCTCGAAAGCCTTTTCATTCATGCTTGTTCCTTTTTGGAAATTGGACAAATGAATGTTATCACAGAGAGCTCACGGCAAAACAATCCTACCTGTCGCAGACAACCTAGCTATTTCAAGGAACCATACGTGATAATCTGCTTACTACCAGACTCAATGCAACGAATAAGGGTGTTTTTGCTTCGATAGCACCTTGCAACAAACTTAATTTGCAACAAAAACGAAAGGCGCAACATGACTATCGGCGTTTTGCTCATCAATACGGGAACGCCCGCTGCACCAACAATCGAGGCAATAAAGCCGTACCTTTCGGAGTTCCTTATGGACCCTTATATCATTGGCGCGCCGTACCCTATACGAAAAGCGATCGTCTCGCACATTGTTTCGAAGCGTCCAGAGCACACGGTAGAAGCCTATCGTGCGTTTTGGACGCCAGCTGGCTCCCCTTTTCTGCTCACCAGCGAGCAACAAGCTCACCTGCTTCAGGAAGCACTCAACAGCAATCCCGACAATCGTACATACCGCGTTGTGCTTGCAATGCGCTATGGCGCTCCGAGTATTTCATCGGGCCTGGAAGCGCTTCGCCAAGAGAAATGCACCGAGGTCGTGCTGGTGCCGCTCTATCCGCAAAACGTGAAAGTCTGTGCTGGTTCCTGTTTTAAGGAAGCACGAAGACAGCTTAAAAGGCTCGAAAAGCAGGGCTGGAAACCTTACGTCCATGAGATTCAAAGTTTTCACGACATTCCCGCTTATCGCAATACCTTAGCGGAACAGATCAATCGCTCCTGGACATATGCACCTGGATCAAAACTCATCGTGAGTTTTCATTCCACCATGTTTTCAGATATAAAGAAAGACCCCACGTACCTCAATCAATGCAGACAAACGAAGGAATGGATTGCTGATGATTTGGGACTGCCCTCCCAAGATGTGATTTTGAGCTTTCAGAGCAGGTTTGATTCACGCGCCTGGCTTTCTCCTTTCACGGAGCAGGTGGTAAAAGACCAGCTTGACCAGGGCGTTTCAAATATTTGCGTGGTGTGTCCTGGCTTTGTTGCCGACAACACGGAAACAACGATCGAAATCAACAGAGACTTGCGCAATTACGTTGAGAATGCGTCCGCTTTTTGCGGCAAGACCGAACATGGCAAGGCTGCATCGGACCCGAGCGAAAGACGCGCCACCTTCACCTACGTTCCCGCTTTAGGTTGCAATCCTGGTCTTATCGAAGCGCTTCGTATTGCGGTAACGAATGGGATGGATAAATCGAGGGGCTCACACGAACAAAACGCCAGGTAAAAAGGTTAAACACGAAAAGAAAGGTCGTGCCGGAGAAACACCCCGGCACGACCTTTTGCAATGCTCAAATCGTTTCAATCAAAGCAAAATTCTCGTGTGTTGGCAACTTTCAACGACTACCCTTCAATAGCAATCGTACGTGCTTCATCAAGCTTCGGTTGCTCAATCTTCTTCGGAACGGTGACAATCAACGTGCCATTTTCGAAGCGAGCCTTGATTTCGGCTTCGTCAATGTCTTCGCCAACGTAGAAGGACCTGCTGCATTGACCACTGAAACGTTCTTTACGAACCCACGTTTCCTTCTTTTCGGACTTCTCTTCAGTCTCGGTTTCAGTGTGAGCCTTGATGGTAAGAACGCCATCCTTCAAATCGGCAGTGACGTTTTCCTTCGAGAAGCCAGGAAGATCAACAATCAGCTCAAAGCCTGTCTCGGTCTGCTTGATATCGGTATGCATGATTGCCGAAGGCGTATGCTGTACCGGAGCGCTTCCAAAGAACGATTCGAAGGGGTCAGTCATCATTTCGTTGAAGAAATCGCGAGTACGAGGAACCAACAGTGCCATAATGAATCATCTCCTTGTTTGCTGCCGCTTACTTGCGGCTCATTTCTTATGACATGTTCGTTATAGTCCCCTGCCGACCTCAATGCAAGCGATATTTTAGAATGCCACCATTATGTAATCTTTGTTGACTTCACGTAATAAATCTAAGTGAATTGGACTCAGATATACAAGCTCGAGTTAATTTACCAAAAAACAGAGCACGCAACCGCCTGTGCGGTGCTAACGAAAAAAACGGGATGCAGACAAACGCCGCATCCCGCACTTTACTTCAAACACCAGCAGCTACGTTGGTATTCTCACTTGCGATAACATTAATCGATACTCAATGCTTCGAACGCTTTCAACCAATCACCGGGAATGCGCTTTTCGGTTTCCTCGGACCAAATCAGATTGATGCGCGCATACGGAAGAGGATCGGCAACGGGAACAAACGCCACACGATCGTCAAAATGGCTGCGACGCTGACTCAAGACCATGGATACACCCGCTCCAGCTTCAATTTGGAGAATCAAACCATCAACATCATCACAGTACGCTTCTTGAGCAATCTCAATACCGGCCTTCTCGAAGATATCGGTAAAGAACATGTTCATGGAAGCCATATTCTTCGGGCTCGGAACAATCACGCTTTCTTTGGCGAACTGCTCCAACGTAACCGACTCCATTTTCGCGAACGGGTGATCAAGGGGGCACACGATCTCGTACACATCGCGGTCAATGCAGATGGTCTTAAAGCCATCGTAGAGGCGATCTTCAACAACAATGCCCACGGCAGCGTCAATCTCGCCCGATTCAAGCTTCTCGCGAAGCGTAAGATGCATCAGGGGCGTATAAACAGGTGTGATATTTGGCGCGTATTTACGCAGAGCGCGCGTGATATAGGGAGACTCGTCTTGAGCGGCGTTGTAACGCGTGCCAATCGTCATCGTGCGCATCGGCTTTCCCTTGGCCTTGTTGATAAGGCTAATGGTGTCTTCGTAATCGCGCTCGATTTTATGTGCACCGCGCGCGAAAATCGCACCAAAGCGTGTCAGTTCAATCTCGTTTCGATTGTTGTTGATAAACAACGAAATGCCCAGCTCTTCTTCCAGCTCGGAAATGCTTTGGCACAGCTCATCTACTGATATGAACAACTTGTGCGCGGCAAGATCGTAATCGAGCTTATCAGCCAAAGTAAGAAAATCAGTAATCGTAGAAATACGCATGTTGTCGCCTCCTGAACAATGGGAACAAGCAAGTTGCTCTTTATTATATCCCGTAGAAGAGCGTCCATTCGCGTAAGATAATGCAGAAGCGAAAATAAGCTGCAGAAGGCGGAAGGACGCTTCAGAGCAAGCGCGCCGGAATAAAAATGACCGTTTGAAAACTGCGCCTGAAACCGCTTGAAAAAAACAATGTATCAGCAAATCCCCGTAACGCTTTACGCGCAACCGAATTGTCGTAGAATACAAATAAAATGAAGGGCGGCACGAAAGGAGCATCTTGTTATGGATATGGATATCGTTGTTTCCCAAGAAGACGTTAGAACAAATGTGCAACTCGTAAAAAACGGCAAGCCTACACCGTGGCTCATTGGTGCTGCTGCGCTTGAAATTGCAGCAGACATTTCACTTGCCTACTGCGCTTACAAGCTGTTCAGGCTACTCAAGAAATAAAGCTCTGGTATAAAGAAGTCGCGTTAAAACCAACCATGAGTAATCCACCAGCCTTTTACGGAAATTACGGCTGGCAGAGGCGTTTCGCGCTTGCAGAATGTTTCATAATGATTACGTCTGCAAGTGCTTGTTTTTTTCGCAGTCATATACAGAAAGCCGTCATTTGACAACGGTATTGCGTGAAAGGACATTGTTTTCATGGAAACATTCGGCATCGAAGAGCTTGGCATAGCCCAGCCGAAAGCGGTTTATCGCAATCTCGGTATTGCGCAACTAGTTGAGCGCACGCTCGAACGAGGCGAAGGCCAACTGAGCGAATCGGGAGCGCTTGTTGTCAAAACAGGCAAGTACACCGGTCGTGCCGCAAAGCATAAGTTCATCGTTGACACCCCCGGCGTTCACGATGACATCAACTGGGGTAGCGTTAATCAGCCGATTTCGCGCGAGAAATTCGATGCACTGTGGAATCGCGTTGCGGAATACCTGAACGAAAAAGAAGTATTTATCTTCGATGGCTTTGCGGGCGCCGACATGAACTGTGCGAAAGGCTTCCGCATCGTAAACGAGCTTCCCGCTCAGAACCTGTTTATCCATCAACTGCTACGCCGTCCTACGGCTGAGCAGCTTGAGACATTTGAAGCTGATTACACTTTGATTGCTGCACCCGGTTTCAAGTGCGATCCCGAACGCGATGGCGTTATTGGCGACTGTGCCATCATCCTTGATTACGAAGCGCATAAAATTCTGATCGCCGGCTCGGGCTATGCGGGCGAAATCAAAAAGAGCGTTTTCAGCACCATGAATTATATTCTACCGAAAATGGGAATCATGCCTATGCATTGCTCTGCGAATATGGATCCCGAAAATGGTACGACCGCGGTGTTCTTTGGTCTTTCGGGCACAGGTAAGACCACGCTTTCTGCCGACCCAAACCGTCTTCTTATTGGCGACGACGAGCATGGTTGGTCTGATAATTCCGTCTTCAACTTTGAAGGCGGTTGCTACGCAAAATGCATCAACCTTTCCGCAGAAGGCGAACCTGAAATCTACAACGCCATTAAATACGGTTCTCTCGCAGAAAACATTGTTATGGACGAGCAAACGCGCGAGTTCGATTTCGATGATGAAAGCCTGACCACCAATACGCGTGTGGGCTACCCCATTGATTACATCCCGAACGCTGTGTTGGAAGGCGTTGGCGAGGCACCGAGCACGGTGATTTTCTTGACCGCTGATGCGTTTGGCGTTTTGCCACCCGTTTCCAAACTCACGCTCGACCAGGCAATGTACTACTTTGTTTCTGGCTTCACCAGCAAAGTTGCCGGCACGGAGTTGGGCGTTACCACACCCGAGCCCACGTTTAGCGCCTGCTTTGGCGAGCCGTTCTTGCCGCTGCATCCGGCAAAATATGCCGAAATGCTCAAAGATCGCGTTTTGGCTACCGGCGCCAACGTATACCTGGTGAACACGGGTTGGAACGGCAAGGGCGAGCGTATGAAGCTTCGCTACACGCGCGCTATGGTCACGGCCGCTCTGAACGGAACCATCGAAAACGCCGAATTCGTTGAGGATCCCTCTTTCGGACTGGCTATCCCCACTTCCATCGAGGGCTGCCCCGATGAGGTTCTCATCCCCAAAAATAGCTGGAATGACGAGGCTGCCTACGAAGAATCTGCTCGCAAACTTGCTCATATGCTCAACGAAAACTTCCAAAAGAAATATGCCGACCACATGAGCGCCGAAGTTGCTGCAGCTGGTCCGCTTTTGGCGTGATTTCCAGCCAAGCACGCTGCGCGCTACTGCAATTCATCCAAGAGCGTCCTTCGGGACGCTCTTTTGGTTCCTGAGCAAGACCCTCGCATTGACGTGCTCGTTTCACTCACGCGCGAACGTTGTAGCGCGTCACGTCAATTCCTCCTCTTACCTGCCATCGCTTTTCAACGATCGACTTGTTGACAAAAGGTGGGGTAATTTGTCAACAATTGTGGCGCAGCTCAATTACCCGTTACGAGCCTTATCCGCCAAAGACTGCCAGCAAAAAGCCCGCCGCAACCGCGGAGCCAATAACGCCGGCAACGTTGGGGCCCATAGCATGCATAAGCAAGAAGTTCGTCGGATTTGCTTTCGCGCCTTCCATTTGGGAAACGCGTGCCGCCATGGGAACGGCGGAAACGCCCGCAGAGCCAATAAGAGGGTTGATTTTCCCACCAGAAATCTTGCACATAACTTTGCCCAGCACTAAGCCGCCAAACGTCGCAAATTCAAAAGCAATAAGACCCAGGATGATAATAAACAGCGTCTGCGGCGTTAAGAAGCGCTCCGCAACAGCAGTAGCACCAACGCTTACCGCCAGGAAAATGGTCACGATATTCATCAAAGCATTTTGTGCAGTGTCAGACAGGCGCTCCGTAACACCCGTCACACGGAAAAGATTGCCCAGCATCAAACAGCCAAGAAGCGGCGCCACGCTGGGAAGCAGCAAACAAACGAAGATGATAACGATAATGGGGAATAAAATAAGCTGGCGTTTCGTCACCGGACGCAGCTGCTCCATCTTAATCTTGCGCTCTTCTTCCGTGGTCAAAAGACGCATCAGCGGCGGCTGGATCAGCGGAATCAGCGCCATATAGCTATATGCCGCGATAGCAATGGGCGCCAAATAATCCGGCGCAAGTTTAGAGGTGAGCCAAATTGCAGTCGGACCGTCCGCGCCGCCGATGATGCCAATCGATGCAGCGACATTCGGTTCAAACCCAATGGCAATCGCCAAGATGAAAGCGCAAAAGATTCCGAACTGCGCAGCGGCACCTAAAAGCAAGCTCTTGGGGTTGGCCAGCAACGGTGCAAAATCCGTCATAGCGCCCACACCTAAGAAGATAAGCGAAGGATACAGACCTGATTTGACGCCAATGTAGAGGATGTCGAGCAAGCCGCCGTCATGAAAAATATCGGTGATTGTCACGGAGCCGGCAATATATCCATCCCAGAGCTCAGGGTGGTACAAACCAGACCCCGGCAAATTGGAAAGAAGCATGCCAAACGCAATGCCAACCAGCAGCAGGGGCTCGAACTGCTTTTTAATACCCAAATATAAAAGAACGCACGCGACAGCGATCATGATGATCGGACCAAAAATCGCGGCAAGATTGTCAACCAACTCCGCAGAGGAATCCCAGGCAAGCAACTGAGCAATGCCCGTTGTCTTAGCAAGATTTCCGAGGACTTCAGGAATGCTATCCACGGCTTACCCCTAAATAATCATAATGGCGTCATCGGTTGCAACAACGGCGCCTTTTTCAACTAGAATTTGTTTAACCGCGCCCGCACACGGCGCAACAACTTCTACGTTCATCTTCATTGCTTCCATAACGGCAACAACATCGCCTTCCGCAACGGAATCCCCCACCTTTACCTCAAGGGAAACAATGTTACCCGGCATAGGAGCAGGAACGGGCGTTCCAGCGCCAACCGCAACGGGGGCTACCGGCTGTTGCGCCGCTTCTGCCGCAACAGGAGCCATAGTCGCAGGAGCGGCAACGGCCGCCGCAGGTGCCTTCGCCTCATACTCGTCAAGAATCATCGCTTCGCCGTTTTCAACCTCAACCTCAAACGTGCGATCGCGTAAAGTAACAATGTATTTCATTATTTGACCTCTTTAATGCTGATAAATCTCAGCTCGTTGATAGGTTTCTTCAATTCATCGGCGACAATTGCCATAATCATGGCAGCATCTCGCAAATCGGTGTCATAAAGCTTGATATCTCCTGCACTACCCGGAGCCAGCGGTCGCCCAGTTGCATGGGACGAATCTTTCGCCGCAGCGTCATCTTCGCAAACTGCAGTTGATGATTTCTTCACCGGAGGCTCATCGGTAAGCTTCGTCAGAATTTTAATGACGAACATTAAAAGAATCAGCACGAAAAATACCGTAAGAATGCCCACGAGCGAATAAATACCTGCTTCAGCGAGCGACATTATTCCATCACAGCCTTAATGCTATAGGAGACAATTTTTTCTTCATCTTTCTTGCGAGCCTCAAAAAACGTTTCTGCAACCTGAGGAAACACAATATATGAAAGAACATCCTCTTCGCAACGAGCCGTGCCGCCCAGCTCTTCTTGCGCTTTCTCGAACGTATCGGTGGGAAGCGTATCGGCATAACGACCCACAAGCGGTTGTTCATCGCCCAGAATCATCGCACGAACCTCAGGATCAATAGGCGCAGGTGTTTTGCCATATTCGCCGCGACAATACGCCTTCACTTCATTGGAAACGTTTTTATAGCGCTCACCAGCTAAAACGTTATTAACAGCTTGATTGCCTACGATTTGGGATGTTGGCGTCACCAAAGGAGGATAACCTAAATCCTTACGCACGCGTGGCGTTTCCTTCAATGCTTCCTCGTATTTATCCAAGGCGTTCATCATCTTAAGCTGGGAAAGCAAGTTCGAAAGCATGCCGCCGGGAATCTGATGCTCAAGACAGGCAGCGTCGGTGCCCATGGAAATGGGGTTCAACGTACCGTCTTCCAGATATTCGCCACGAACTTCTTTGAAATATTCCGCGAGCTCGAACAGGGTTTTCGTATTCAAGCCCGTTTCGAACCCCATCTCGTTGAGCGTTACGCACAGTGTTTCGGTTGCCGGCTGAGAAGTGCCTCCGCTCATCGGTCCAAGAGCGGTATCAATCACATCGGCACCCGCTTCCACCGCACGAAGGTACGTCATATATGCTGTTCCGGTCGTAGAATGCGTATGGACAATAAGAGGCAAATCAACAGCAGATTTAATGCCAGAAACTAAATCAAATGCCTTCTGCGGAGTCAAAATACCTGCCATATCTTTAATGCAGATAGTGGACACACCCATGGCCTTCAGCTCTTCGGCCATTTTCACATACGCCTCAATCGTGTGCACGGGGCTCGTGGTGTAGCAAATGGTGCCCGAAGCAATCGCGCCCGCCTTAAGCGTAGTATCAACAGCAACTTTCAAGTTCTCAAGATCATTGAGCGCATCGAAAATGCGAATGATATCAATACCATTGCGAGCAGATGCTTCGACAAAACGACGAACAATATCATCGGGATAATGCTTATAGCCCAAAATGTTCTGACCACGCAAGAGCATCTGGAGTTTCGCATTTGGCATTGCGACACGCAGCTTGCGCAAACGCTCCCAAGGATCTTCGTTTAAGTAGCGAAGGCACACATCGAACGTGGCGCCACCCCAGCATTCAACAGAATAATAACCCGCTTGATCGATTTTGCTCAAAATCGGAGCCATCTTGTCGAACGAAAGACGAGTCGCAATGAGGCTCTGCTGAGCATCGCGCAGGACAGTCTCAGTAAAACCTACTCTTTGTTTCGTCATGAAATTGCCTTTCCCATTTCTCAGGAACCAAAATCGGGTATCAAAATTGCATTCGATGATTTTATCCTAGTTTCCTTACATCCCCCGATTATTAACCCGTTATTTACTGCAGACACAGTTTTGGCACACCAAACACGCTTTTGAACGCTACAATAGGCTCTCAAGATAAGTTCGAAGAACGAAAAGGTAGACATGAATCAGTCGCAAGAACACGAACCTCTTACCTCCACTTTGCTTTTGCAACTTGCAGCGCCCCATACGTGGCCAGCTGCAATCATGCCCACGCTGGTTGGCACTGCGCTGGCCCTGCATGATGGGGGGACAATTTCTGCTTCGCTCGTACTTGCTGTTTTGGCGATTGTCATTTGTATGCAATCCGCTGTAAACACGCTCAATGACTATTTTGACTTCAAGAAAGGTGCCGATACCGCCGAAAACCAGATGGACAAAAACGATGCCGTGTTGGTTTTCAATAACGTGAACCCGAAATCAGTAAAGCGATTTGCCATCGTTCTGGTTGTTCTTGCCTTTGTAATTGGAACGTACGTCATTTATCGCGCTGGCTGGATTCCTTTAGTCTTAGGCGTGATTGGCGCGGCGGTGCTGTGCTTGTATTCGGGAGGACGTCTTCCTATTTCCTACCTGCCTATTGGGGAATTCGTTAGCGGCTTTACTATGGGAACGCTCATTTTAGTGGCAACGTACCAAGCACTCACCTTAACGCTTTCGTGGGAAGCGTTCGTTTGGAGCATTCCCGTGCTTATTGGCATTGGACTCATTCTCATGACGAACAACACCTGCGATATCGAGAAAGATGTCGAAGCGAAGCGCAAGACTCTATCCGTTTTGGTCGGCAGAGAAAAAGCGCGCAAGCTCTACCATGCGGCACTGTGCAGCATGGTGCTTCTTGTGGTGCTCTTCGGGTGCATTTGGTGGGCAAAGGGGCTGGTCATTGTTCCGTTCGCACTTTTAGCGCTGTATCCCTTCGGGAAGGCGTTGGTAGCAAACCCACTCGTGCTGCAATCGCGCGTGGCAGCCATGAGCCAAATCTTAACCGTAAACGTGGTGGTAGATACATTCTATGCAGCACTTATCCTTTGCGACGTTTGCGGCTCACTCACGTTTTAGTTGGTTATCCCAACGCTTAACGCAAGACACGAAGCATGCATGCCGCAAAATCTAGCACCACACGATAGGCTGCAAGATGCCAACTTCGTCTCGAACGCGCTTCGCAAAACGGTCGAGGTCAAAAGGCGAAAGTAGCTCCTCCGGCGTTGCAGGTTCATCCACATCGATGATTTTGCCAATAAATGCAATATGGCCCAAAAGCGCAGCAGGAGACCGATACGTTGCAAGCATTTCCTGAAGTGAAGCGTCTTTATCGCGTTTCGAAAGGCGTTTCCCCTGTTCGTTGACAAATAAGGGAACATGAGCATACTGGGGTGCCGCATACCCCAGCTGCTCAAGAAGGAACATCTGCTGGGGAGAAGAGGTGATAAGATCATAACCACGCGTCACCGAAGTGACCCCCTGCGCGGCATCATCAACAGTCACCGCGAGCTGGTAAGCGAACATGCCGTCGGCACGACGAATCAAAAAATCACCGCATTGCAATGCAAGATTTTGCGAGAAATCGCCTTGAATCGCATCATGGAACGCATATGTCTTATCGGGAACGATTAAACGAAACGAAGGATGTTTCTCTTTTCCCTTTTCAAGCCATTGTTCAGGCGTTAAATTGCGACATGTTCCCGGATAGACATTTTTGTCGCCTAAATGCGGGGCAGAAGCTGCAGCCTTCAGGTCGGCTCTCGAGCAGAAACAAGGGTATACGCCGCAACGCTGCTCAAGCAACTCATAGGCGTGCTGATACGCCTCTTCCCTATCATTCTGATAATAGGGGCCATCATCCCAGGTCAAGCCGAGCATTTCATAATCTGCTTGAACTTGATCGATGAATTCAACGCGCGAACGGTCGCGATCAAGGTCTTCGATGCGCAGAATCATCTTCCCGTTTTGGGACTTCGCAACAAGCCACGCAAGAAGCGATGCATAGATATTGCCTGCATGCATACGACCCGTGGGAGAAGGGGCGAACCTTCCCACCACGGGTCGTGTATCTTGGGCAGAAATGGTCGATGACGAATCAGACACGAAGCGTTCCTTGCCTATTTCAGGATTATCTCACGTATGCGCTTTTC
>CAKTVK010000061.1 GCA_934623455.1 uncultured Eggerthellaceae bacterium
GATTACCCACGAGGAAAGATTTCGCACGAGCAAGCAACCGGCAAACACTCGTTCCTGACTCAACAAACTCTGCTCCTGCTTCTGCAGCAAGCAAACAACAACTGAAACCTTTCCAACTCCATCTTTCTATACCTTTTTCCCGTCATCCCCGCCCGCTCGCGCCGTTTGCTATAAAATGATAGTTTTGAAACAACACACCGCAGCAAAACACGCGCCGAACAAAGCGCGCCCAAGGAGAGAGCCCCTATGTCCGTACCACAACAGCACGTGCCCCTGATTGGCATTGTGCCTTCGTTTGTCCCCGAAGAAGAAATCCTGCGCCTGAAAACAAACTACTGCCAAGCCATCGAAGAGTGGGGCGGAATGCCGCTGGCGCTGCCCATCACCGACGACGTGCGCATCTACGAATACCTTCTGCCCCAGATGGACGGCTTTCTGTTCACTGGCGGACACGACATTAGCCCCGAGTGCTACGGCGAAGCGCGTCACAGCGACAAACTTTCGCCGCTCACACCGAACCGCGACCGCATGGAAGACCGCATTTTGAATTACGCGTACGATTTCGACATTCCCGTTTTAGGCGTGTGTCGTGGCATGCAAATGATCAACGTGCACTTCGGCGGCACGCTCTACCAGGACTTATCCGACGAATATCAGTCCATTGGCGGCAACCGCTGGGCGCTTGAGGGTATCTACGTGCCCGATGAATCGGGCGATGCGCCCACCAGCATGCGCCTAACCGACAGCGACATCCGCCGTGCCCTGTGCCCCGGCTGCATCTACGAAGGCAAGGAACATCCTTCGTGCGCACAGGACCGCCGCGACATGGCGCGCACCACCGAAGAGTACGGCATCATGCAAAGCTCGGAATCCACGCGCCTGAAGCACTGGCAGCAAGACCACTACGAATGCCCCAGCCACTTCGTGAACATCGACCGATCCACGATTCTGGGCAGCATCCTGCAAACTGATCACTTGGCGGTGAACTCCATGCACCATCAGGGCATCAAGACTGTGGCGCCGTGCCTGCGCGCCGCCGCTTATGCAACCGATGGCCTGGTGGAAGCAATCGAGATGCCCGACCGCCTGTTCTTCATGGGCACGCAGTGGCATCCCGAATTTTTCCGCACGCGCATGGGCCTGCTGTTTAAAGCATTCATCGACGCCGCGGCCACGCGCTACGAACAGCGCAATGCCGCCGGCCTGACCTGCCATGTTGAAAATGGCGCTCCCGTAATCATTCGCGAAGGAAGGGACTAACATGGGCCTCAAAACCTCAGCCGCCATCGGCATGTGCCACGCCAGCTACAAGGCAATGCGCGCACTCGGACGCACGGGACACGCCCTGCCGGGTCGCCTGGCAATGCTGCTCGATCGCAACATCGTGCGCCATTTGAGCGAAGGCCACCACGCCGTTATGATTACAGGCACGAATGGAAAGACAACCACCACTCACATGGTGCAACAAGCCATCATCAACACGTTCGGCAGCGCAGCCTATGACCCTTCCAGCACGAATCTGGAGCAAGGCATTGCCACCACGCTGTGCCTTGACAGCACGATTTCGGGCGCGCGCAAAAGCGACTGGGCCGTAATAGAGAGCGACGAAGGCGCCACGAAGCTTCTTTTGCCGGCAACGCTGCCGCAAGTTCTTGTGGTCACAAACCTCTACCGCGATCAGGTGGACCGCTACCCCACCTGGACAACCGCACGCGATTACATCATCGAGGCCATTAAGAAAAGCCCCAACACCACACTCGTGCTCAACGCCGACTGCCAGGTCACAGCCTCTATTGCCAGCGCCGTGCCGAACAAGGTCGTTTGGTTTGGCATGGAGTGTGCGCCTTACGACGAAGGCATTGCCGATTTCGATGAGCGCGTTGACTGCATCAAGTGCGGCGCACCCCTGGCGTTCACCCGCCGCAGCTTTGCGCATTTGGGCGCTTTCACATGCTCGAACTGCGGATACGCTCATCACGCGGCCGACATCGCCTGTGTTGCCATAAACGACAAGCAGGAAAAGAGCTGCACGCTTACCCTGTGCGTGCACAATCGCGAAATCACGGTGCCGGTAAACGTGCGCGCCGGTTACGACGTATACAACGCGGTTGCGGCTTTCGCTGCCCTCACAACGCTGGGGTTGCCCGAAAATCAGATTTGCGAAGCGCTCGGACATTTCAAACATGCCGCGCATCGCTTCGAGATATTCGATGTCGAAGGCACGCAAACGCGCCTGCTGCTCATGAAGAACACAGCCGGTGCAAACCAGCTGCTGAACATGCTAGCATCAGAGGAAAACGTGCCCACGAACCTGGTGTACCTTTTGGGTAACCAGGTTATGGACGGCATTTACACCGATTGGGTACGCGGCGTTCACTGGGAAAAGCTGCTACGCCCCGAAACGCGCGCCATCATTGGCGGACCTTGCTATCAGGACCTGCGCGAAAGCCTGCTTGCCGCAGGATTTGCCGAAGACGCGCTGTCCGTTGAGACCGATTACGCCGCGCTGGTGGACAAGATTGGCGCCATGAATGAGCCCGTCACGGTTATCGCGAACTGCTCAACCGTTGAAGATTTGCGTCTTGAGCTCGTAAAACGATACAAGCCCATCGATTACTGGAACGAATAGACGCCAGGGCGAGCCACACACCCCGCAGCGCGCAAATTGTTGACAAATTACCCCACCTTTTGTCAACAATTCACGGTGATTCGACGCACTGGCTGGCAAGGGCTTACGGCAAAGGAACAAAAGCACAAGAAAAATCCGAGGGCAAGCAGCACCTCGGATTTTTTGTTGACAAAAGGTGGGGTAATTTGTCAACACACCCTTGACCAAAAGAGCAGCCCGGTAAAGCAAAAGCGCCGAAAAGCTTGACCCCCCCCCGATTCAGGGCGCATACTTAGTTCGTAAGCGTGAACAGCACGCGAACGTTGCTTTTGCCCCAGAAGGGGTCGAATGAACAGGGTGTGAATCCCTGGCGAGTAGGTCACCGTGATGCCGCCTTTCGCAAGAAGCGCGGATAAGCCGGATCTTCGAGCGACGAGAACGAGGAGGGCTGCCTAAACCGGTAACCTCGTACGCCAGCTTTCAAGCCGCGAGCAACGCAGGCTGGCACACGACTAGGTTATCAAGAGCCCTGAGCCGCAAAGGCCCGGGGCTCTTTTCTTCGACCTCGCCACCAGGCAAAAGGCGCTCGAGCCGCTCACGAGGAACCCGACCACAGGAAAGAAGCCTGATGAAAGAAAGGGGTATGCAGAAATGTCAGAAAAAACGAGGAAATTCTCAAGAGGGGGTGCCCTAAACATCCTTTTATCGCTGGTGCTGGTAGCGGGTCTGCTGCCGATTATGCCGGCGAAGGCCCTGGCCGATGAACCCGCGGCAGACCTGGGTAGTGTCCACGTAATCGTGGAGAACACCACCTGCCCCGCGCCCGACGCGGCGTGGACGGGCACGCTGGTGGATTCGAACGTGGCGCTATCCGCGGACTCCACCATGATGAGCTGCGTCAAGGCCGCCATCGAGGGCGCGGGCAAGACGCAGGTGGGCGCCGACAACGGCTACATCAGCGAGATCGAGGGTCTGGCCGAGCACGACGGCGACGGCCACGACCCGGATGGCAAGGGCTACTCCGGCTGGATGGGCACCTTGAACGACTGGTTCACCGACGAGGGCTTCGCCAACTTCTCCGTGGCGAATGGCAAGCTGTCGGCGGGCGACCAGATCCGTGTGATGTACACCTGCACCATGTACGATTTGGGCAACCCTAACAACACCGACAAAACGCTTGCGGGCATCGAGTTCTCCGCCGGCACGCTGGACAAGCCGTTCAGCCCCGACCAGCGCTCCTACACCCTGACGGTGCCCCAGGGCACCGCGTCGGTCGCGGTGATGCCCACGGCGGCCAACAAGAACTACCAGGTGCGCACGTTCGCGAATGATATCCAGTACAAGCGCACGGCGGACGTGCCGGTGACCGACGGCGCCACCATCACCGTGAAGAGCGGCTACGAGGACCTGAACGCCGCGAACGACGCCGCCGACGCTGTGGCCTACACGTTCACGGTGAAGGTGGGCGAGCCCGCGCAGCCAAGCGCCACCGCACCGAAGATGACAGCCCTGAAATTCGCGGGCACTCCGGCGTTTACCCCCGAAGTGCTGTACTACGATCAGCCTGAAGGAACGCTTTTCCAGCTTGATGAACAGGGAGAACGCACGGGTGAAACGGGTCTGTCGGACACGTGCCGCAATTATGCCGTGTACGTGAGTTCTGGCACGGAAAGCGTAAAGCCCGCAGGCGCGAGTGCCGTGAAGATCTTCAAAGAAGGCTTTGCATACAATCCCAAAGGCTGCTGGTCAACGGTATACGTTGACGACGAGCCGTTCATCACAGAGAAAGCGACAAATATAGCAATGGCCTCGGCCTGGTCGAAAACAAAACTCGACCTGGTCAACAACAAGACAGAAATGAGCATCCACCTTCAGAACAAAAATACCAACGAAGAAACCACGTACACGATAACGTTCGAGATTATGGGCGAGCTGAGCGTTGATGCCGTCAAAAGCCAAATCGAAGCTCTTAATCCAGACGAGCTGGTATGGCCCGACGACACCGATGACGTTACGAAGGTGCACCGAAACTACTCGAACTTGAGCGAAGAGAAGAAACAGCAAATCCCTGCAGAGCTTGTGCAAAAGCTGGAGCGCTGCATGGAATACGTAAGCGACGACCGTGTGCCGCAGACGCTGGAAATCGCGCAACCTGCAAGCATGCTGTATTACCTTGAAGGCCAACCGTTCAACACAGCGGGCCTGCAGCTTTTGGCAAGCTACGCCGATGGTCCAACGCGCACCGTTAAAGACGCGAAGTATTACACTGTTGAGCCAAGCGGCGGCCTGACAAACGAAACAGAGGTAACAATCACCTATAACGGCCTGAGCGTGAAGCATCCCGTCTCCATTGTTTCCCCGTCGCTCGCAGGAAGCGGAACAGAGCAGGATCCCTACCTTCTGAGCAGCGCCGCCGACCTGCAGAATTTGAGCCAATTAGTGGCTGCGGGATTCGTTACCGAAGGCACCTTCTTCCGCATGACCGCCAATATCACTTTGCCCGAGAACTGGGCGCCTATCGGGCGCACTAAAGACGGCTCGACCGATATCAAGGGCCAGAATCTGAACGCCTTCAGGGGCACCATCGATGGTGCTGGATACACCGTGACCGTGCCAGCGGGCGAAAAGCCCCTGATCGGTTACGTTCGGGGCGCCGAAATCAAGAACCTCAACGTTTACGGCGATCGCATTGAAGGCTACGGCCTGGTCAACAACTTGGAAGGCGTGGGTCTTTCGGGTTCCTCCGTGGTCATCGACAATGTGACGCTGAAAAGCGGTACGAACGTGGTGAAATCTGGCCTGCTGGGTGCCAACATCACTGTAAACGGGTTCGCGGGCTGTTCCGCCGGCTTTGTTGCCACCGTACGCAATTGCACCATTGAAGAAGGCGTCACCATCGGATGCGATGGTGACCAACCGTATATCGGGTCCATCGCGGGTCGTATGCAAGGCACCGTTGAGAACTGTGTGAGCTACGCAACCGTCAAAGGAACAAGCTACGTGGGCGGCATCATCGGCACCCGCGACAACGCTATGGGAGAATGCAATGTTATAAACTGCACCTTCGGCGGAACGGTTGAGGGAAACAGCAACGTGGGCGGCATCGTTGGCGGCGGCTACAGCAACCAAAGCGCTCCGAACGGCGGACGTCCCACCATCACGGGCTGCACATCTACCGGCACTGTTTCCGGAAACAGCAACGTAGGTGGCATCCTGGGCGGCGACATATGCGTTGCTCAAACCTGGAGCAATGTGGCTGGCTCCATCAGCAACAACACGTTTACTGGTAAAGTTTCTGGTACAAAGAACATAGGCGCAATCATCGGTTATCTTTGCAGCTTGAACGCCATGGATAGCATTTTCGGAAACCTTTATTCGATTGATTGCGGTGCCGAAGGTGTTATCGGCTTCTTGAAGTACCTGGATACCAACTTCGAGAATCCCACTGTTATGGAAGGCACCGTTGTATTCAACACCGAAAATGGCACATCCGAGTGCCCGCCCGTGAGCGGCTGCAGCTGGAAAGCGGGCCTCAACCGCACCGATGATCCGCTGGGCGCGGACTCCTACAAGCTGGGTAAAGCTTTGAGCTACTTCAAGGTATCGACTTCCGTTGTTGCCGCCGATCCCATTAAGGTGGGCGACACCGTAACGGTTGACGTAGTTGCAACGGCAAACGACGGCGTTGCTGCCCTGTCCGGCGTGCTGGATTACGATCCCACCCAGTTCGAACTTGTGGGCGTTTCCAAGGGAGCAGGTCTTTCCGAAGGCGCATCCTTCCTGCCCGCAGACAACAAGGCCGAAGCCACGTTCAGCTTCTACAACAACGGCGCGGATGCGAAGGACGGCATTGTTGTTGCTACGGCAACCCTGAAGGCCCTGAAGGCATGCGACGGCGCAACCGTATCCGTGAAGGACGGCATGGCCGCACTGGAGGGCAACCCCGTTGAGCAAAACGTGATTCTGGGAAACGTTGCCACAGTGGACGTATTGGCCGACGCCGCGAAGGGCGACGTCAACAACAATGGCAAGATCAACATTGTTGACGCCCAGGTCATCTATGACATGAGCCGTGGCAGCTACGGCGAAAACTACGCTTCGCTGGCACTTCCCGCTGGCTGGACGCATGCTACGTTGGTTTGGGCGGCGAATGTCAATGGCGACGATGCGATTGATGCCGCCGATGCTTTCGCAACTCAGTACTTCGTGCATTACGGCACGTGGGGTGCAAGTGCATAAGCTGGAGCGCACGCTTGCACGGGGATGATAGGCGGCTTTGAAACAAACGCCCTTCCCCACCAAAAAGGGGCTGCATCGAATTATTTCGGTGCAGCCCCTTCCTTTCCCAAGGCGACCTCTGTTGACAAATTACCCCACCTTTTGTCAACAATTCGCGGTGATTCGACGCACTGGCTGGCAAGGGCTTACGGCAAAGGAACAAAAGCACAAGAAAAATCCGAGGGCACGCAGCACCTCGGATTTTTTGTTGACAAAAGGTGGGGTAATTTGTCAACAAAAAAGTTCCCTGGCTGCAACAACCAGGGAACTTTTGAACACGCCTTATCTCAAACGGGCTTACGCGCCGTAAGAGCCGTAATGCGTGAAGTACTGCACGGCAAACGCATCTGCCGCATCAATAGCATCATCGCCGTTAACGTTGGCAACCCAGCGCAGAGCGCTCATGCCCCAGCCACTCGGAAGCTTGAAGGAAGCATAATCTGCGCCATAAACGCCCTTGGACAAATCGTAGATGACTTGCGCGTCAACGATATTGACGCGGCCGTTGCCGTTCGCGTCGCCGCGCTGAGAAGCGTCCATCACCATAACGTCGCAGGTCGCCGTCTTGCCATTTGCAGTTGTGGCGGTAATGTGGGCCACACCAGCAGCTTTAGCAGTCACCACACCGTCGGCAACAGTGGCAACGTCTTCGTTGTCGCTGGTCCACGTAACAGTCTTGTTCGTTGCGTTGTCGGGCAAGACCGTGGCAACAAGCGTCGCGGTTTCATTCACGCCCAAAGCAAGATCGGCCGCATCAAGCGAAACGCTTTCCGCTGGAATAGAAACATCGGCAATCTTCACATGAGAGAACCATGCCTTGTCCTGACCGTCTGCCGAGCCGCCATCTTTGTAAAACTCGAATGCAAACGTATACTCCTTGCCTGCCGCGAACGACGCCGAGAACGTGCCCGCGTCCTCGCCACTCAAATCACTCACGACCGTGGTTGTATTGCCATCGACCGTCTGCTTGATGTTGAACTTGTCGAAGCCCTTTTCGGACGAAACGCCGTAATTGAAGGAAATCGCGGTATCAACATCGAACTTAAACGTCATGGAAGCCTTTGCCGTGGTGCTGTCCTTGCCAACGTTTTGGCTTTCAATCCTCTTGGTATCTGCGTTATAAGCCCAGGTGTAGGTCTCATCAAGCGATTCGGACACTGCCTGGATACCCTGCAGGGGAAGCTCGACGTAACCAAGAATGGTACCCGAGCCCATATTGAAGGACTCGCCGCAAACGCTGCAGACGCACGTGCGATATCCATCTTTGACAACCGTCTGAGCAGGGTCTTCCGTATGGCCCGTTGCGGGAATCACCACGGTATGCGTCTCGCTGCAGCCGTCACGACGGCACGTCTGCACAACAGAACCGGCCTGCGTGCACGTTGGCGCCGTGTAAACGCAGTCAGCGCATTCCGGATTATCGGTTTCGTGACCGCAGAAATCATGACCCAGCGCAGCAACGTAATTGGCCTTAACGGTCTTGTTGCACTTGTCGCAGGTGTACGTCGAATAGCCCTTTTCCGTGCACGTAGGTGCAACAACGCTCGTTGCCGTACCCATGTTGTGGAAATCAGCATTTTCCCAATGCAGGCGCGGATACCCATTGCACGTCAGACCAAAGCCATCGTCTGAAAGCGTGATTTCAGGTTCCTGCAGCTCAGCAGCCGTGAGCTTTTCTGCAATGGGGTCGGTCTCGGCGGTTCCCTCAAGGTAGTAAACGCGCTCTGCGGTTGCCTTGTCGCTCAAGAACGTACCGAACGCGCCCGATGCCGTCTTATCAGAAGCACTCGTTGTCACTGCGCCTGTGTTATAGCAATCGTTCAGCGAAGCGGTGCCAGAGCCCCACGAAGGACCGCTGTACTTACCGCCTATGCCACCTGCGAAGCTCGTGCCGGAAACAGCGCCCGTGTTGTAGCAATTGCTGATGGTCGCCGTGCCTTCGCAGCTACCGAACACGCCGCCCGTGTAGCTGCCGCCAGTCACGGTGCCATTGTTCACGCAGCCGATGATCTTTGCGCTGCCATTAACATAACCGGCAACACCGCCAACTTCGCTACCACCCGTTACAGCGCCGTAGTTCGCACAATTCTTAACAGTTGCATCGCTCAAGTTGCCCACAACACCGCCCGCGCGCTGCGTGTTTTCGGCGAATGTGACGTAGCTCGCGCAATTCTCGATGACGGTATCGGTTCCGCGCGCGAAACCGACAATGCCGCCGCGCGTGTCTTTACCGCCCGCAACCTGGCCATACACGCTCAGGTTCTTTACAGAAGAACCATTACCGAAGGAGCCGAACAGGCCATTCGTTGCATTGAGGTTCGTCACCTTGTGACCAGCGCCGTCAAGCACGGTAGTCGTGTAGGTACTGGAAGTTCCGCTGCTGAGCCACGGATACCCTGCAAGGTCAATATCGGCCGTGAGCTTTCCAGTTGCCGAAACCTTGTTTTGGTTCTGCAGCGCGAACCAGGCCATCTCGTTGCCCGTGGAAATCAGATAGGTGCCATTTTCGTCTTTCTGCGGCTCAGTGGTGGTTTTGCCATCCCATGCGTTCTCGGAAGACTTTTCAAGCGTAACGGTGAAAACATTGCTGCCATCTGCGGAAAGCGTAACGGATCCGGTCTGATACATATAACCGGCAGCAAACGTCGTGTAGCTGAAATCCTCGGCAAAGCCCGTAAACGTGCCATCGGCCGCAACTTCGCGGATGTTGCCATCGGCATCTTTGAGCTCGATATTCACGTTCGCGCGATCGATTGCCGTACCGTCTTCATTCTGGAACACCAGCTTGCCCGTGATGAACTCCGTAGGCGCAACGTCAAACGTCACATTGGGAAGCGAGCTCAACACGCCACCCACCTTTTCGGCATTCAGATTGGCAGCCTTGCCGGTCAGATAGCGCAAGCCGCGGTGATCGCCCGGCTGGGAACCGAAACCGTTGCTCCGCAGCACACCCGTAGAAAGAGTGTACGAAGATTCGTCCCAGTACTTAGGAATGGTAACACTCAGTCTCTGACGATCCGCATTGCTTGAGAAATCGTACACGCCGAAGTTGCCGCCTGGCGCAGAAGCGAATGCGGTTCCATCGGTGCCCGTGTAGGAAATTACCGTGTTGCGGTTGTAGAGCGTTGCCAGCTTCTCGCAGGGGTTCAGCAAGTTGCTGAATTGCAGTGTGAGCACATCGCCTGCTTTGACCTGGGAGTTTTCACTCAGCGTAGCGCCCTGGGCATCGGTGATGGTAAGTGATGCCTGGCGCGCGTTGATGATCTGATAGCTTGCCACGCCGTCTTTTTCAACTTTGATGATATGACGACCGGTCGTAAGCTGGGAAACCGTAACGGCGCCCGTTGCTTCGTCAACGGACACGCCCTCGGTGGTGAAGCCCGTAAACGTCAGAGCGCCATCAACCGTGGAGCGAGCAATGCTTACCGTGCAGCCCGCTTCCGGCGTGAACGTATACGTTGCACCCTGGTCACCCAGGTAGTACAGCGTGTCATGCTCGGAGTCCAGCTTTGTTGCCGTCGAACCTGCGCGGTCCATGAGCATGTTCGTCTCAATAGATGAGCCATCGGCGCCAACGGAAACCACGAACACGCCCGTAAGCTCGGGCCAGATTGCCGAAAGCTTGGAGCCACCCTGAGCCGTGGTGTCAATCATGGCGTCATACGTTACTTTCACCACGGCGGTGCCCGCGTGCTCGGCCTTCATGGTTGCAAGGTTACTGTTGTTTTCGTCGGGCACAATAGACACGACATCGCTTGCATTGCCATTGAAATCAACAACCTGGTAATGCATATCCGGCAGCGCAATCTTGCTGTTCATGAACGACTCAATAGCCTGCCAGTTACGGAACATATTCAGCTCGTAGGTCTGGCCAGCCTCCATGTTCAAGTAGCCTTTACTGTTGATGTTCATGTAAATGTTGCCCATGTCATAAACATTTTCGGTGAAGCGGTTGACGGTGCTCTTGGTGAACGTCGAATCGTTCAGATGGATGTCTTCGGCCGACACCGTTATGTCTTTCGACGAGGTAATCTGGTCGAAGCTCCAATACGTTACACCGTCGGGGTTTTGCACGCGCACGAAGCGCTGGCCCGCGGCGGAACCAGGAATTCTGAAGCTCGCAACAACATTGCCAGCTTCATCGGCGGTAGTCGCTGCCGCATCGTAGAACGTATAAATGTAGCTCGAATAATCGCCCAAAGAAACGGTCGATCCAGCAGGCGCCGTCACGTTGACGTCAATACCCACAGGGATAGAAGCGGTCATGCCAACATTTGTAGTGGTTTGGCTGGAATTCTTCTTTATTGTGATGGGCACATTCGTTTCGGCTTTTTCACCCAAAGGAGTAAACGTCGCCTCAACGGTATCGCCGTCCAGATAAATTGCGGACGCGGTGGGCGTACCATACGCATTCGTATCGCCAACGGTAGACAAACGGTCGGCGCCATCAGCGCCCTTTACCAGCACAGAAATCTGATAATCGGTACCGCGAACCCAGCCGCTGTTGGTAGCGCGCAGGTCGTAAACGCGATGGACGGTGATAGTCTGCTCTTCGGCATTGGTAACGGTCACTTTAAGGCCGCCGTTATCGTTTCCGTCGCTATCGAACGCTTCGAACCAGTAATCACCGGCAGCCAGCTCAACTTTGTCATACATCAAGCTGTAGCCATCGGCTGTAGTAGACGTATTGGCAAGAAGGTCGGTTTCACCCCGCACACCATCGGTGAAGGTGTAGAGCTTACCCGAATTGATCTGAGCGCTATGAAGGCCTTTGATGGTCACTTTCGGCTGGGTTGCCGCGTCATCGTTTGCCGAAGCATCTTGCCCCTCCAGTGCGTTTGCGCCTTCTGCAGCCGCAGGTGAAGCGGCCTTTTCTTGGTCGGCTGCAATAAGGTTTTG
>CAKTVK010000062.1 GCA_934623455.1 uncultured Eggerthellaceae bacterium
CTCGGACTCATCCGAACGCGTTCGGGTCAGTTCGAGAACAAAACGCAAGTGTTCGGATGAACTTGCAAATTAACTATGAACTTGCAAATTAACTCTTGATAAAAAAAATCAAAAAAGTACTTGCAATCCATAATGTTATTGCGTAAAATACTTACCTGCGCTAAGGCGCAATGTTGTGGTCAGGTAGCTCAGTTGGTAGAGCAGCGGACTGAAAATCCGCGTGCCGAGGGTTCAAGTCCCCCTCTGACCACCATGAATTTTACAGGTCAGGAGCATTCGTTCCTGACCTTTTTTGTGTTAAAAGGTGTTTTCTTAAATTGACGACTTATTTGAACCTATTGCATGATGGGTATCTGGCTTTTTCGTCAAGCTGCCTTTGCTGCGTTCTGAATTAAGAGAGGTTATTTTCGTGAGTTCCGACACCGCGTCCATTGTTACCCAGATGGTGATGTTGTTTGCGCTTATTGCTGTGGGTTATATTTGCAAAAAAGCTCATTATACGAACGACGAGGTTGATACGGGTCTTTCGAAAGTTGTTATCAACGTGGCAATGCCATCGCTTATTTTGTCAGCCGTTCTTGCGGAGCACGAGCCACTGTCATTGGAGGAAATCGGCATCACGTTCTTCTCTTGTCTTGCTATGATGGCGTTGCTTGTCGCCTTGGCATTTATCGTGGTAGCCGTCATGCGAGTGCCGAATGGTTTCAAGGGTGCTTATCGTTTCATGTTGACGTTTGGCAACGTGGGTTTCCTGGGTTTTCCGGTAATTGCGGCCATTTACGGCCAGAGTGCGTTGATTTACGCGTCTATCTTCCAGGTGCCGTTTAATCTGCTGTGCTACACCGTAGGACCCATTCTTGTCGCGAAAGACAGCGAAGAAGTTCAGCCTGAAAAAGTGACGATTAAAACGTTCTTGACGCCCATGACTATCTGCTGTCTTGCAGCTATTGCTCTTGAGGCGGGCGATGTGCAAGAAATTCCGATTGCGACTGACATCTTCACGTTGCTGGGTAATATGGCAACTCCTGCGGCCATGATTATTATTGGCTCGCAGATGGCGAATATGCCGCTGCGCGATTTGGCTGGCACGCCGCGCCTGTGGGGAATGTCGGCGTTTCGCCTGGTGATTAACCCGATTATCGTGTGGTTGCTGTTCTCGCCGATTTTGGACAACCACCTGCTTTTGGGCGCGCTGGTTGTTTCGTCCGCCATGCCTGTTGCCAATGTGGGCGTTATGTTCTCGCTGCTTTACGGCACCGATACCAAAACCCTTTCTCAGGGCATCATCATCTCAACGTTGCTTTCGCTGGTGACAATCCCGCTTCTTGTGATTGTGATGGGCTAGCGTTGTTGACAAATTACCCCACCTTTTGTCAACAAATTTGCTGGTTGAGTGTTTGCGGGAAGTGCGTCTAACAGCATGTGGCGTACGCGTTTGGTAGGGAAGAGGTTCGTTTGTCTGACGCTGGGCAAGTATTCGCTGCCGCCAGAAGATGAACATGCCGCCGCGGCTAACGCTGCTGCAGCTCGCGCTTGTCGTAGCGAATCTTGTCGCAGCAGATGACGGGCTCTTTTGCATCGCGCGCAGTCTTTACAGCCTTAATTGCTTCCGCAGCTTCGCGCGCTTTCTTCGCGGGTTTCTTATCGTTGTTCTTGGGCTCTTTTTCGGGCAGCGTGATAAGAACGATCATGCCAATGATCAGGGCGCATCCCAGAGCGTCCCAGCCCGTTACGACCGTTCCCAGCCAAACGGCGCTTGCGATAATGGCTGTTACCGGCTCGATTGCATCGAGCAGGCCGCCGATTACGGCGCCCACGCGCTTCACGCCCTCCATGAAGAACAGATATGCAATGACCGTACCCAGAATGGTGGTTCCCAGCGCACCCAGGATTACTGGAGCGTTGAGCTCGGGCATAATGGTCCATGGGCGGAATGCGATGGTAATAACCGTGCCCGCAATGGCCATGGCCAGGGCGGTTACGGTAAGGCCGCTGAACTTTTTAAGCAGGCGCACGGGCAGCAGCACATAGGTGGCCATGCCAATAGCGGCGAAGATGCCCCACAAAAAGCCTTCGAACGGCATGGCAAGGGAATCCAGACTGCCCTGCGTGCAGAAGCAGAACGCACCCGAGAGCGCCAGCACGAGCGCGAGTATTTCTTTGCCGGTGGGCTTTCTTT
This sequence comes from uncultured Eggerthellaceae bacterium, assembly GCA_934623455.1. Classification (GTDB taxonomy): domain Bacteria; phylum Actinomycetota; class Coriobacteriia; order Coriobacteriales; family Eggerthellaceae; genus CAKUOV01. The sequence goes on from CAKTVK010000062.1 coordinate 2,180, forward strand.
TCACGGTAAGGCAGGTCACGGCCACAACGATAATCATGCTGAGCTGCTCGAACATAGTGGCAGTGCCGGAATTCGTGATGGAAAGCGTAACAAGGTAGCCGATCTGACAAGCGAATGCACCGAAGATGGCGAAGATGGCCATATCGCGCATATCGGTCTTGCTGTGCAGCGCGGTAACGATTTCCTGTCGCGAATCCTTCTTGCTAAGAGCAATGGGCAAAAGAACGATTGCCGCGCCTACCATGCGCACGCAATTGAGCCATTCAACGTGCACGCCTTGCCATTGGGTGAGGTATTGCGCGATTGAGCCGGAAAAACCCCAGCTTACGGCAGAAATCATGACTAAAAGCACACCGATGAACTTCCCGCTGCCCTTCTTTTCCTTTAAGGGCTGAGCGGCTGGCTCGTTCGATGTGTTTACCGTGTTCAAATGCGATATGTTTTGTTCCTTCTTCATGAGCAACGGCATTCTACGCCATCGAAATTTTAGATGCACGCCTTTTGCAAGAAATATTTATATTTACAAACTTTTTCTCGACTGATGACGCGCAATTAGATATAATTCCTAAATGCGCCCGAGTGGCGGAATGGCAGACGCGGCGGTCTCAAAAACCGTTGGGAAACCGTGCGAGTTCGACTCTCGCCTCGGGCACCATTCCAGAAAAGGAAGACCTGGCATTCGCCGGGTCTTTTTTATAGGTGAACTCATACGATAAGCTAGATACCAAGGAGCTCAGGTGCTTACAGAAGACAACTCCGAGCACGTGCAGCACGTGCAGACCCCCTCTGTTGATGAAGAGCTTTTAACGCTTCGCATTGCCACGCCGCGCGATGCTGCCGCTCTTTTGGCGATATATGCACCGTACGTAAGAGAGACGGCGGTGACGTTCGAGCGCGAAGTGCCGTCGCTTGAAGAATTCGAGCGCCGCATTGTCACCACGTTGGAAAAATACCCCTATATTGTGGCCGAGCAGGCAGGAAAGATTTGCGCTTATGCTTACGCGGGCCCATTCAAAACGCGTGCAGCTTACGAGCATTCTATTGAGACTTCCATTTACGTGAACCGCTCCGTTCGGCAGATTGGTATTGGTTCGCTTTTATATATGGCGCTTGAGAACGTGCTTTTCGTGCAAAATATTACGAATCTGAATGCGTGTATTGCAGTTCCTATCTGCGAAAACGACCCCTATTTGACAAATGGCAGCAAGGTGTTTCACGAGAAACAGGGTTACAAGCCTGTGGCTCGTTTCCATGGGTGCGCGTACAAGTTCAATCGTTGGTATGACATTGTGTGGATGGAAAAGCTGCAGGGAAACCACGCCGATCGTTTGCGTCGGTTCGCGGAAGAATGTGCTGTTGCGCAACGTACTGCGGCGGAAGGTTCTGCTGTTGCGGGTGCTGCTGGGGAAGAGGCTGCAGGCGAAGACTCAGGCTCGCTGGATGAAATGCACGTGCGTCCGCGCGATGTGGATCACTTCATCCCGTTCTCGCAACTTGATCAGAAGCGCGTTCGCAAGCTGCTTTCTTTGGCACTGCTGGGAACATCGGAAGATGCACGCAGTACCACCGATTCTGCGGGCGCGGTTGTGTTTCGTCGTCGCATGGGTTGCGGTGCGAAAGGCGCTGCTGCTGGCGGCGTTGCCGATGCGGACGCAGGTACCGTTGGTGTTTCTGCGCAAGGTTCGGCCTGTTCAGCGCACGATTTCGAAGTGCTTATGATTGCGATGAAAAACGACCGATGCTCTTTCCCCAAGGGACACATTTTGCCCCGGGAAACAAGGGAAGCCGCAGCGGTTCGTGAGATTCGCGAGGAAACGGGCATCCAGGTGAACATCTTGCCCGATTTTTGCTATCAGGTTGCGTCGGCGCGAAAGACGGATAAGCGTAACGTGTTCTTCTTTTTGGCCGAGTACGACCAAGGCAGTTTGAACGCGCAAGAAGAGGAAATCGACGAGACGTTCTGGGTTCCCGCCGATGAAGCTGTCGATTTGATTTCGTTTGCGAATGACCGCACCATGTATCAGACTGCGTTGGAGGAGTATCTGCGCCGCCTTCGCGAAGAGTAAGCTGCCAAACAACTGTGAAGAGATTGCGGGGAACGGACCGTTGAACTGGGCGAATCTGAATCAGTGGTTCGCATCCCCGATGACTTGCAACATCATTACCCCACCGATTTGTTGACAAAAGGTGGGGTAATTTGTCAACATGCGCTTACGGACGCGGGGTTCCACAGTTCTTGCAGAATTTGCCCTCGTTGACAGTGCCGCAGCCGCACGTCCACGATGCTGCTGCCTCGGGCTTCGGATTGCCGCAGTTGGGGCAGAACTTGCCGCTGTTCACTGCGCCGCAAGAGCAGGTCCACTCTTCGGGTTTTGCGCTACCGCAGTTAGAGCAGAATTTGCCGGTGTTCTTTGTGCCGCAAGAGCACAACCAACCAGCGGCCGCCGCCGCAGCTGCTGCCGTCGCAGCCTGCTGCTGAGCAATCTGATCCTGCATTGCCTGCGTTTGGTTTGGAGTCTGGCCCTGCGCTCCTGCCTGCTGCTGCATGGTGTTCATGGCCTGCGCACCTGCGCCAAAGCCGCCGTCAGCGGCAACAGGGTATGCGTTTGCCTGCGGCTGAGCAGGCTGTCCGCCGAATGCGTTTGCCGCACCAGCACCCATGCCCGATGCCATGCCCATGCCCATGAAGCCGGTCATGGCGCCTGCCGTGTTCGTGGCGGCTGCATTCATGGCAGAACCCGTTTGCACCGCCATGTAGCTGTTCGTGGTGCCGGCACGATTCAGGGCGGAAGCCGTCTGCATGCTCTTGATAAGCGCTTCGTCTTCTTCGGAAGCGGTAATGGAATTCACACCGAAGGACACAATAGCAATACCGCGCAGGTTCGACCACTTAGGAGACAGCACTTCATTCAAAGCATCGGCAACTTCAACGGTATGACCAGGCACGGCACTGTAGCGGATGCCCATTTCGGAAATGCGTGCGAACGCCGGCTGCAAAGCGCCCAGCATTTCGGACTTCAGCTGGCTGTCAATCTTGTCGCGCGTGTAAACATCTTCCACGTTGCCGCAAACGTTCTTGTAGAACAGAATGGGGTCAACAATCTTGTAGGAGTACTCGCCGTTGCAACGAACGGAAATATCCAGGTCAAAGCCTGCATTCTGGTCAACAACGCGGAAGGGAACGGGGCTTGCCGTACCGTACTTGTTGCCAATGATTTCCTTGGTGTTGAAGAAGTAAATGCGCTGGTCTTTGCCCGTGTCGCCACCAAACGTGAAGCGCTTGCACAGGTTCTCGAACGATGCGAGCACGCCTTGCTGCAAATCGCCGTACAGAATGCTGGGCTCAGAGCCGGTCTCGTAAACGAACTGACCCGGCGTGGCGCAAATGTCCACAATGGCGCCGTCTTCAACGATGATAGCGCACTGGCCCTCGTTCACGGCAATGATGGAACCGTCGGAGATAATGTTGGACTCGCCCTTGGTGTTAGAGCTGCGGCCCTTGTCGGAGGTTTTCTTTTGTCCCTTTGCCACCAATACGTTGGCTTCCAAGGAATCGCAATAGAAGTACTCACGCCATTGATCGGCAAGAACACCGCTCAAGGCACCTACGCCTGCTTTCAAAAGACCCATAGTGGACTCCTTTCAAAAGATTTACTACTTTCCTTATCATAAGCTATGGCGAAGCGTTTTGCCTTGTCATAGCATGTTTCAATCGTAACGAATGAGCAACGGTTCAATTTTGGTTGCCTCATTCGCGCGGCGTTTGCGCTGTTGGAGACCGAAGCCCCCCTATCGCTTGCCGCCTCGGCGTTCTATCGTTGCCGCCCGCGACCGCTCGCTGCGCCGCCCGCGCTGCCGCCTAGAACTTGCCGCCGCTGCTTCCGCCGAAGCCCGAATCGCTCACCGTGGAGCCGCCTCCGCCCGAGGAAGAATCGCTCTTTTCGATCTTCGTGACAACGCGCGTGGTCCTTAGGAAATGATCCGTTTGGCGTGTAAGCACCAGCGAGCCGCTCTCCAAATACGAGCTTGCTTCTGTTGCCAGACGCGCTGTTTTCATTTGGCTTGCCCAGAAATAGCAGATAGCAGCAGCAATAAACAGAGGCACCAGGATGGTCGCCAAAATCTTGATGAGCAGCCCAATCCAAGCATTTTCGGGGTCGTTATTGCTATCCCAGGGTTCGCCGTGCTCGGCGTAGAACTCAAATGTTTCAGTCACTTTCTCCAGGTAGGCTTCGCAGCCTGCTACCCAATAGTTGTCTTTGAGCTCCTCGACAATGGCGTCTTCAATCTGCTCAATGCGGTAGTCGGTGAAAATGGTGATGCCGCCCGTTGTTCCCTGGCCATGCGTGATGGTCACGTAATCGCGCGAATCAACGGCAATCAGGAACATAATGCCGTCTTTGTTCGTGCCGCGTCCCAGGTCGTAGGCGTTCCAGTACGCTTCGGCATACTGGCGCTGGGTGTAGGTGCCAATATCATCCACGATGGTCAGATAGACATCGCACTTGTACGTATCGGAAAGGCTTTTCGCCTCGGCTTCCATGGACTGCAACGTGCTGTCGGTAAGAAGCTGGTAGTGGTCGCGCACGTATGTGGTGGAAATATCGTTGTAACCCTTTGCCAAGGCGGGGGTCGCCGTTGCGCAAACAATCAGCAACGCCGCGAAAAAGCTGCAGAGTATTTTTTTCATGAGGCCCCCTTTCTACAGCATCAAGAACGACACGGCGCCGGCAACGGCAACCAATGGAATGAAGATACGCAAGAACCAGCTGGCAACTTTTCCGTTGTCAATAGGTAAATCGCCAATGAGCTTTCCCGTTTGCCCGTTCATGGCGAAAAGAAAGTCCTGGTCGTTCCACTTGGTGTGCAGCATCCACACGGGAAGCAACGCGTAGGAAACTTCCTTGAGGTCTTCGTCAACCGTGCACACGCCAGACGATACCGAGTCGTATCCCGTTACGGTGTTGCGCAGCTCGGATTGCGCCGTTGATTTCATGCGCTCGGTTGCGCGCGGCTGGCACGCAGCAACGTCCATGTCGAAACGATCGGTCAAGTAACCAGGCAAATATGCCACGGAAAACGGTGCGATTTCGCTGTAATCGTACGGCTCAATGGAGTCCATATGCGCATCGGGCATCTTCTGCGAGCCATCGACGGGCACACGCGTAAAGTCCATATAGCCTGCGCGTTCTACTGCGTAATGGTCCGTTTCGGTGATCTCGTAATCGTCTTCCCTCCAGGTGCGAATGTTTTCGGCGGCAAACGTTGCCTGGGCATCTGCGCGCGCGGAGTATAGCCAGAACGGAACATAAACGCCCTGGATTTCTTCCACGTGGTTTGTTTCGGCGAAGGCGTTCGGCAGGAATTTCTTGCCCTTGTAGTAATGCTTTAGGGCGTCCACGGCCTGGGTTTTGTTCATTTTGAACGGAATTACGTAATCGGGCTTGAGCGTTCCCGCCATGGTGCCCGGAATAACCGTGTTGTTGCCGCAGTACGGGCATTGCGCCACGGCCGTTGTTTGATCGTGGATAAGCTCGGCACCGCATGAACTGCACACCGATGTTACCAGCGTTTCGCTTTCGGCATCGTTCCAGTTGGAGCGCTTGAGGTACGCCTGAATGGGGTCCAGGCCTTCTTCGGCGGCTTTTGCTGCTTGCGCGGCTCCGGCGGCAACAACATTGTCGGAGACGCTTGCGGCACCAGCGGCAACGCCCGTAGCGCCAGCGACACCTGCGGCTGCGGCTCCGGCGGCACCTGCTGCAACGCCAGCAGCGCCGTCTGCATCGGCGCCTTCCGCTTTCTGCGCACGCTGCTTCTCTTTTTCGGCTTTACCTTCGGCTTTTTCCTGTTTGGCGGCGTAAAGGTCCTCAACCTGTTTCACGGTAAAGGTCGAGTCGCAGTAGTCGCAGACAAGGCCTCCCGTTTCCCCAGAAAAATGGAGCGGACCTCCGCACGCAGGACATTGGTAGTTCACTGTTTCAACCATAGGGCATCCTTTTCAATACGGGTTAGATGCGACAGCTCGAACGCGAAAGGCTCCAGCGGCAGTTGCCCTTGCGTTGTTGCCGGGCTTGTTGCCTGTTGTTCGAGAACCAAAACGCGTCAAGAGAATTGTACGGCATTTTTTCACCGTTCTTGAATCGTTTCGTTCGGTATTTATTCTGTATGCAAACAAGGCAAACGAAGCCAGTTCCCATCATGCTCCTATTTTTGCGTTAATGCCGTACCCTCATGGCTTATTTTTCGGGTAAAAAGTGCACCTTATGGCGTTGTTTTTTAGGGAGAACGTGCAGGTGAGTCATTTTTTCGCTTGACTTTTGCGCTATCATGCATCCTGTATTTCTGTGCATATTCGAATGAGAAGAAGGAGTCGCTCGTGAACAGCAAAACGAAGCGTCGCATGATTGTGGTTGCCGGCATTATCGTATTGGTGATCATCGTTCTTCTTGCCGTGGTGGGCGGCGCTTCTTCGGCTAAGGTCGTGAGCGTATCCGAGCTTGCCGCGAATAATTACACAGATAAAAAAGTGAAGGTGTCGGGCCTGGTCGTGGAGAATTCCTACGAAGTTGACCCGCAGGGCGTTTTGACGTTTGATATCGAAGACGAAAGCGGTGCGGGCGGCGCGACGGTCCACGTGAGCTACGACAAGGGCGTTTCCGCAACGTTCGGCAACGGCATTAAGGCTATCTGCACGGGGCGCGTGGATTCGAGCGGCACCGTTGTGTGCTCCGATCTGGTCACGCAATGCCCCAGCAAATACGAAAGCGCTTCGAACGCGTTGAGTGTCTCTCAGCTTGCGGGTTACGGCGACTCCATGCAGGGCAAAACCACGAAAGTGGTGGGTGTGGTAAAGGCAGGTACACTGGCAAGCGCCACGGAGAAAGTGCGTTTTGTTCTGGAGGATGCTGAAGATGCTGGCCAGGAAGGTGGCGCTCAACTGGGCATTTTGTTTGAGGGTGCGTTGCCTGATCAAGTGACTGATGGCGCAACCGTAGTGGTAACGGGCGCTCTTGATGGTGGCGCTACAGGTGAGATGAGCGGCGTGTTCCTGGCGTCCGATGTTGCGTTGGGGCAATAGCGCACGTGGCAAACGCGTAGGGTGTTGCTTTGGCGGAATGCGCTTTTGCGCTGCATTTAACACAGAGGCGGCTCGATGGCGAAGACTGTTTTTGCGTTAAACCGTGTTGGCGCACTCCGACCTAAGGGAACGCCGTGCCGCGCTGGGTTGTGTGAGTTTGTAACTTATATATAGATATAGAAAAGGGGACTGGTGTGTTTTCTCCCGCGATGATTGGCATGTTTGCGCTGCTCGTGGCTTTTGTGGGTACAGCGGCAAGTGTGATTCTCCTGGTCATTGGCCAGGTTTTGAGCAGGAAAGACGCTACTCCGGCAGGGGCATTGACTTCGAGCGGAACCCCTGCAAGCGCTTCATCCGCAGGTGGCGCAGGTGTCGCAAGTTCTGCAGGCTCTGCAGGTGAAAGCACCCTTTCCGAAACGCTTTCTTGGTCGGGCCGCGTTGCCGCGCTTGTTTCCACGGTGGCGCTTACCGTGTGCGTGGTGGTGCTGGGTTATTGTTTTCTGACCGACAACTACAGCATTCAATACGTGCTAAGCAGCCATTCCAACAACGCGGGTCCGCTGGCGTGGCTTTACAAGCTTTCAGGCGTTTGGGCTGGTCGCGAAGGCAGTTTGCTGTTTTGGGCGTGGCTTATCGCAATTTTTGGCGCCATTGTTGCCGTGCGCGACATGGGGCAAGTTCGCAAGCTTGACAACGTTGCGTGCCTGGTGATGCAGGTCGTTCTGGCGGCATTTGTGGGCGTTTTGCTGTTCAGCGAAGCGAATATGCCGTTTGAGCCCACCGATGCGAAGTACTTCACCGAAGCGGGAACGCTTACGAAAGCTGCCCAGATGCTGGGCATGAACACGCTTCTTGAGCATTGGGCTATGGCCATTCATCCGCCCACGCTGTTCGTGGGTTACGCGGGCCTTACCGTTCCCTTTGCGTATGCTATCTCGACGCTAATCGTGAACGATGCCTCCTCAACATGGGTTCAGCGCTCAACGCGATATGCCCTGGTCAGCTGGCTGTTTTTGACAGCTGGCATTGGTCTGGGCGCTCTGTGGGCATACGTTGTGCTGGGCTGGGGCGGCTATTGGGGCTGGGATGCCGTGGAAAATGCTAGCTTGCTTTCCTGGCTTATGGCGGTTGCGCTCATCCACAGTTTCACGGTGTATCGCCAGCGCGGCGCGTTCAAGGACTGGTCGGTTCTGTGCGCGTGCTTAACGTTCGCATTCGTAATTGTGGGCACGTTTATCAGTCGCAGCGGTCTGGTGCAATCTGTTCACGCATTTGAAGGCGACCCGGTAAGCCTGGTGCTGTTCGGTGCGCTCATTGTGATTTCCATTGTGCTGGGCATTGTCCTTTTGGTGGTGCGCCGTTCAACGTTTGGCACCACGGAGCGCGATGATTTTGAAAGCATGGTGTCGAGGGGCGCAATGTATTACTTGAGCGATGTGATTCTACTGGTCATGACGCTGCTTATCACGTATATGACCATTTCCAGCGCGCTGCCGTCATGGCTGCCGTTTGGCGGCGAGTCGCTTTCCACGGATTCGTACAACGTTATTGCCCGCCCGGTCGGTGTGATTTTCTTGGCTATGATGGCGGTGTGCCCGCTGCTGGGGTGGCAGAAGGCGAACAAGGCGGCGTTCGCGAAACAGGCGCGCATCCCTGCTTTGTGTGCGCTGGTGCTGTTCATTGTGCTGATGGTGTATTTTGTGCTGCGCTTGAGCCCTGCGTACGATGCGACTATTTCCACAGGTGGAAGCAGTGCTGCGGAACTTGCGATGCAAGGTCCGGCGTGGTATTACAAAGGTCTTTCCGTGGTGGGTTTCGCAGTGGCGGCGCTGCTTTTCTTCAATGCTTTGTTCATGGCCATTCGCCAGCGTCGCAGCGCAAGCGCGTTGTCGGGCGCTATCAGCCATGCGGGCATGGCCATTATCCTGGTGGGCCTTATTGGATCCAGCATGTACGTGACGGAAAACGCGGGGTATTTGGCGTGGAACGAAGAGACCGACACATGCGAGCAAGATTACGTGGTGGGCGACTACCTGTTGCGCTACCAGGGAAATCAGATTTTCCAGGCGGAAAACGGCAACTATATTTACCAAGTTGATTTCGACGCGTACGCTCTTGATACGGCCGATGATGGTACCGTGCTTCAAGAGACGTATGTGGGCCATGCATCGCCCCAGGTAGAGATGGTGGCGTCCACGCAGCAGCAGAAACTCAATGCGAGCGTTATTGGCTTCCCCACGGAAGATTTGTTCGTGGTGTATCGCGGCGTGTCGTCGGGCGATGATGCACTTTCAATGGATGTGCGCGTGAATCCGCTGGTCAGCTGCGTGTGGTTTGGCTTCTACGTGCTTATGGCTGGCATGCTCGTGGGCATTTTCGGCAAGCGCGCCAAGCGTAAGGAGCAGGAGGCGGAAGGCGCCGCGGCCCCCGCGCCTGCGGTTTCACCCGAGACCGTTGCTCCGGCGACTGTCACGGCAACGCAGACTGCCGCAGAAGCAGTAG
>CAKTVK010000063.1 GCA_934623455.1 uncultured Eggerthellaceae bacterium
TGACCTGCAACTCGATGTTCGTCAGGAGAAGAAAGGGTTGCGAAGATGGCGGCTGGCGGGATAGCGCCCTTGCCGGCGGATGTGTTTCGCCGCGTTGTTCTTATGAAACAGGGGAAGCAGGGGACGGAGGTTTGCTTCATCTCGCTTGGCCAGCAATCTCTTCTTTTTCCAAGGCGACTCTGGGCTGCCCTGTTCCTGGGGTCGCCTTCGCTTTTGTTGTTGACAAATTACCCCACCTTTTGTCAACAAAAAAATCCGAGGCGCTGTTTGTCCTCGGATTTTTTTGTTGGCAGCGTTGTTGGAAATTGTTGACAAAAGGTGGGGTAATTTGACAACAAACGGGGTGGCCGTCAACAGCGCCGCCGGGGTAGTTTGGCGACATGAACAAGATAGCGAATTGACACGGCAGCTCATAAGGTCACGAATCCAAATACCCCTCTTGCGTAAACCACTCGGGGGGGGGGTAGGCTGAGAGCTTGAAAATGAAATAGCTGCACCGCTTTACTCCCCTAGGGGGGACGGCTGAATGGGGTGAAAATCCTCAACGAGTGGGTCACCGTGATGCTTTACCCGGTTTTGCGGGGACAAAGCTTAGTCGGAACGCCGAGCGGTGCAGGGGGAGCCGCCGTCACCGGGGATCCGCTCGCAAACGTAAGTCGAAGCATAAGCCCGGTGCTCGACTCATGAACGCCCGCGTGTCTCGCGATGAGACCCACGGGCGTTTTTCGTTTTCAGGCACTATCTGAAAGAGAAGGAAAAGAAAAAGAAAAGAAAAGGAAGGGTGTGAAATGAAGAAAGCTAAAAAGCTTATCAGCGTTGCGCTCTCGCTTTGCTTGGCAACCATGATGGTTCCCGCGACCGCATTCGCTGAAGCGGCTGACGCCGCTGGATCGGCGGACGTACCTGAAAACCTGCGGCTAAGTGATATGCGATTCGCCGATGCTACAGGATTTTCGTGGGCGAATGCCTATCCCATTGAAGGAGGGTTCGACCCCGCGAAACCAGATGTCAATCTTGTCATCAATGAAGCAGATAGCCAGTTTGCCATGCATGCTTCACTGGGAACGGGGGTAACGGGTGAGATCACCGCAGAGTACACCGACGTCGATGGTGTTGCTCAATCGGTGGTTGTTGACCCCGAGGCCGATGAAGACAACGCTGCCTACCTGCGCAAGGTTTTCAAGAAGGCCGATTACAATCCAGTTGACATGATTGTCAAAGTTGGCGGCGAAAAGGCCTACACTGTTCATATCAAGCGCCGCGCTACTGTTCCGAACGTGAAGGTGGAAGGCGCAAGTGGATTGGGCTATTTCTATTTCCAGAAAAACAAGTACGAATACAACCTGGAAACCACCAACGACAGCTTTACTATCACACCGGATTTCACCAACAATACCGATGGATACAATCAAGAGAACATGGTAATCACGGGCACGGGTACCGTGACCCCGACCTGGGACGAGAACGGCAAGGCCGATGTTGCTATAACCATCGCCGATAAAGACGGCAAGGCGGTTGCAAGCACGTATACGTTCCATGTGCAGCATTACGATACGGCAAAAGCTCAAGCCGTTGTTGCTCAAATCGATGCGATTGGCACGGTTGATTTGACCAAGGAAACCCAGATTGCCGATGCGCGCGCTGCTTACGAGGCGCTGCCTGCGAAACTTCAGCCCGAAGTGACTAACATCAGGACCTTGGAAGCCGCGGAGTTGGCGCTGAGCTCGCTGAAGAACCCCGAAGGCTCTTTGGAAGAAGTTGTTATCGCTGGAGGCTGGAGCAAGTCTGACGCAAGCTACATGACGCCTGCCTTTAGTCCCTCGGTGCGCGATTATGAAGTGCATCAGTACAATAGCGTTAAGGAACTGTTCGTTACAGCGAAGGATGCCTACAAGGACACCCCCATTACCGTAACGTACAAGAACGCGGACACGGGCGAGACGGTTACCAGCAACATTAAGTCGGGCAAAGACCTCTATTTGAGCTTCTTCTCGCCATCGGGCTATACTTCTAATTCCTTGATGCTGAACGTGGGTGGCGACAAGTATCGCTTCACCGTGTACAAGACCCCCTCTGTTGATTCGCTCAGCTTGAAAGTAGGATCTAAAACCACCGAGCTGTTCAACGAAGATTCAGGCTTGGGAAGCAAAACGGGCCAAAGCTTCTCTGTTGCCGCTAAGCCGGGTGATGCCTTGAGCGCGTCGTTCACCACGTGGAATACCTTCATGAACATGACAGCTTCGGTGACCGATCCCGAGTGGAAAGATCATGCGGCTCAGGTAACGGTGAACGTATCTTACGACGATTACCCCGACACGAAGCCGTACCAGGCGTTTGTGTCTTTGTTTGAGACTCCGTCGAAGATTGAGATTCTGAAGGCTCCCGATAAAACCGAATACCGGTTGGGTGAGAGCTTGGATGCTACGGGCATGGAGGTTCGCGCGACGTACGCTAATGGCGATACGGTCATGGTGAACAACGATGACCTGACGCTTCAGGCTGCTGGCTTGAATAAGATGCGCGTTTCGTATCACGGGGCTTCGGCCGAGCAGGACATTGCTATTGCGCTTTCTTTCTCAGGTTCGGGCACCGAGGAAGACCCGTATGTGATTTCCACTACCGATCAAATTGACGACTTCGCTTTTGCTGTTAACGCAGGCGAAGGCTTCGAAGGCAAGTATTTTGCTCTGGGCGCGGATGTTACGCTGCCAACTAATTGGAAGCCGGCGGGCTGCATGATTGATGAGTCGCTCAAGAGCATCAAGGCGGGCAAGAACATCAATCCCTTCTTGGGCACGTTTGACGGTAAGGGTTACACGGTGACGGTCCCTGCTGGTCAAAAGCCGCTTTTCGGCTACGTAAAGGGTGCGACGATCAAGAATCTGAACATTTACGGTTCCAAAATTGATGGTTACGGCTTGGTCAACAATATGGAAGGCGTTGGCCTTTCCGGCAATGCGGTGACCATTGACAACGTGACTATTTTGAGCGGATCCAAGATTTCGAAATCCGGTTTCCTAGGTGGTGAATGCAAGGAGAGTCCTTATTCCGGTGTTTCGGCATCGTATGAGTCTACCATTACGAATTGCACCATTGAAGAAGGTGTAATGATTGGCGCGTTCAGCGAGATTTGCATTGGCTCCTTCGCTGGTCGATTCCAGGGCACCATTGAAAACTGCGTGAGCTACGCCACCGTGAGGGGTACGTCGTTTGTTGGCGGTATTATTGGCAGCCGCGACAATGCCATGGGCAACGTGACGGTGAAGAACTGCGCTTTCCATGGAGCGGTTCAGATCGTCAATTCGGCCAGCGCGGTTAATGCTGGCGGTATTGTGGGCGGAACGTATTACGACAACAATATGATGAGCGCTCCGAACGGCATTCGCGCCAGCATCATTGGTAATTACTGCGACGGCACCATTAATGGCAAGAACAACGTGGGCGGCATTCTGGGCGGCGACGACATGATTGCCCAAGCGTGGAACTCCTATGAGTTCAAAGACAATGTGTTCGAAGGCAATATTACGCGTGGCGCCGCTGAATCCACGGGTGCGATTATTGGCTCCTATCGCTCACTGAACAAGTTCGACAATATTTCCAACAATACGTATCTGCCTGGTTGCAGCAGTGCGGTGGATAATATCAAGGCCATTGGCCACGTTGATTACGTTGACACGAACAATGCTGCTATTGTCGCCCAGTTCCCCGAAGGCGAGCATAGCGTTACCATCGATGGCACGTTGTACTTCAATACCGAGAAGAACACGAAGGGTTGCCCTTCGGTTCAATGGTGCTCTTGGCAGAGGGGTTACAACCGCACCGATGACCCGCTGGGTGCCGATGCGGGTAACCTGTTCGGGTTCGTAGCCCCTGCGTTTGAGGTCTCCACGGCTGTTGCTGCTGACGGCTCCGGTGTTGTTCCCACTGCTGTGAAGGCGGGCGACACCGTGACGGTGAATGTCTCCGTTGCTGCGAACTATGGCGCGGCGGCGTTGTCTGGCACGCTGGACTTCGACCCTGCCGTGTTCGAGCTGGTAAGCGTTTCGAAGGGCGCGGGTCTGTCCGAGGGCGCGTCGTTCTTGCCGGCCGAGGGCGCTGCTGAAGCCCTGTTCAGCTTCTACGGCAACGAGGCCGACGTTACCGCTCAGGGCGGCATTGTGGTAGCCACCGTTACGCTCAAGGCGTTGAAGGCCGCGGATGCTGCGACTGTTAGCGTGAAGGACGCTACCGCCGCTGTTGCGGGCGACTCCTTGGATTACGCCGCTACTGTGGGCGGCATCGCCGCGATCGACGTGCTGGCAGATGCCACGCTGGGCGACGCGAACGGCAACGGCCGCGTGAACATCGTGGACGCACAAGTGGTCTATGATATGGCCACCGGAGCCTACGGCGAGGGCTACGCTGCGCTGACGCTTCCGACTGGCTGGACGCACGCGACCCTGCTGTGGGCGGCAAACGTCAACGGCGACGACGCCATCGACGCGGTTGACGCCTTCGCCATCCAGCGCTTCGTGCATTACGGAGCCTGGGCATAAGGCTTCCGACTGGGCTGGGCATTTTTGCTTGGCTTGATTTTCCGGCTCAGTCGGGTCCAACCTGACTCGACTGAGCTTCATCCGCGATTGCCGGCAAGGGCCCTTCTCTCCTTGCTGGCGGTCCTTCCTTTCCCAAGGCGACCCTGGGCTGACCTGCTCCCGGGGTCGCCTTCTTTTTTGTTGACAAATTACCCCACCTTTTGTCAACAAAAAATCCGAGGTGCTGTTTGCCCTCGGATTTTTCTTATGCTTTCGTTTCTTTGCCGTAAGCCCTTGCCAGCCAGTGCGTTGAATCGCAGCGAATTGTTGACAAAAGGTGGGGTAATTTGTCAACAATGCGGACGGGGAAATATGCTATTATATACGAACAAGTGTTTGTTATTTTATGACGTTAGGCAAAAACGGTAGAGCTTGCGCCAAATCGTTCGCGCGGGTAAGCCGGCCCGAATCACGTGTTTCGGCTGTCTCTTCGCTGTCGAATTGCGAGCACAGGGAAGGCGGGTTTGCGTATTGCGGCAAGAACGCTGCATATTGGGAATCGACCCTGGCCTGGCGAATACCGGCTGGGGCGTTGTCTTGTGGAACGGCGCGCGTCTTTCCTGCGTGGCGTACGGGTGCGTTTCCACCGATGCGGGCGCACCGCTCGCTCAGCGTCTGCTAAAGATAAACCAGCAGATAGAAGCCGTGATTGCGCGGTTTTCGCCTATTGCGGTGGGAATCGAAACGGTGTGGTTCGGGCAGAACATCACGGCGGCGTTTGCTACGGGGCAGGCACGCGGTGCAGCGTTGGTTGCGTGCGCTCAAGGCGGTCTTGATGTGGGCGAATATACGCCAAAGCAGATCAAAATGGCGGTTGTGGGCGAAGGCTCGGCAGAAAAAGAGCAGGTCCAGTACATGGTTCGGCAGATTTTGGGGCTTGAGCAAGTCCCTAAGCCCGATCATGCGTCCGATGCTCTGGCTGCTGCTATTTGCTACACAACGCATCATGGCAGTTTGTCGGGGTAGCAAACGTTGGCTGCCTTGCGGGACTGACGGTGCTGTATGGGGTTTCGCACGCGGTGTACATCGCGGATTCAGCGTTTTGGGTGTAGCCATTTGCTGCTGCGTGCTACGGCAGCCTGCCGGGCGCACAAGAGCCCGCGGCCTTGAGGCCGATACGAAGGAAAACGGGAAGGAGCAGTCGGTGATTGCTTTCTTGAAAGGCATTGTTGCTGCTAAGTTTGCGCAAAAAGCCTACTTGGACGTAAACGGCGTGGGCTTTGAAGTGAACATGTCGCTTACAGGCATAGCATCGTTGCCCGATGTGGGCGAAGCGGTGTCGGTTCTTACGTACTTACAGGCGCGCGATGACGGCATGACGCTGTACGGATTCTCGACCGAGAAGGAAAAATCCCTGTTCGAGAAGCTGATTGGTGTATCCGGCGTTGGTCCAAAAGGAGCACTTGCTGCGCTTTCCACGTTTTCTCCCGATGATTTAGTCGCAGCCATTGCCGCGCAAGATGTGTCAAAAGTGTCCAAGATTCCGGGCGTGGGAAAAAAGACGGCATCGCGCATCATCCTTGATTTGAAGGGTTCGTTCGAGATGGGAACAAGCCAGTTGCGAATCGATGGTTCGGGCGGCGAAGGTGCGGGCGCTGCGGGTGCAACCTCGCAAGATGCGGGCGTTCGTGAGGCGCTGTTGTCCATGGGGTTCGTGACGTCTGAGATTGACCTAGCATTGAAGGGCGCACCCGAAAACGCCAACGAACAGGTTCTTCTGCAATACGCGCTGAAGCGTTTGGGGTCGTTGTAGGGGATTCGCGGTGATTGAGTTTGCTCATGGCTGCGTCAATGATTTTGGCAAAAGCGTTTCTTGGGTAGATTTGCATAGACGGACGTGCGGTAATAAGCGAAAATGGTGCGTATGAATGGAAACGTTAAAATAGAAGGCATAGTGTTCGAGGCGGATGCTTCGGGGCAAGGCGCCCGAGGTGCATTTGGCACGGGCACCGATGCTTCCACGCGCGCCGAAGACCGTGCTGTTTCTGCCTCGCTACAGGAAGATGACCTGGTGCTTGATCGCAGTTTGCGTCCCAAGCATCTGAACGAATATCTGGGTCAACAAAAGCTCAAAGATGCGCTATCGGTGCTTATCCAAGCGGCAAAGCAGCGTCGCGACCCCGTTGATCACTTGCTTTTCGCGGGTCCTCCCGGCTTGGGAAAGACCACGCTTGCTGCGGTTGTTGCAAACGAGATGGGTGCGAATTTGCGCACGACAAGCGGTCCTGCCATTGCGCGTACCGGCGACTTAGCGGCGCTTTTGACGAATTTGGAAGAGGGTGACGTTCTGTTCATCGATGAGATTCATCGTTTGAACAAGATGGTCGAAGAGGTTCTTTACCCCGCGCTTGAGGATTTTGCGCTTGATATTGTGGTGGGAAAAGGTCCTGCCGCGCGTTCCATCCGTTTGGATTTGCCGCGGTTTACCCTGATAGGAGCCACAACGCGTTCCGGTTTGCTGGCGGGTCCCTTGCGCGACCGCTTCGGTATGGCGTTTCGCTTGGAGTATTACACGCCCGAAGAGCTTTCGGCCATTGTGCTGCGCTCGGCGGCGCTTTTGGACGTTGCCATTACCGATGAAGGTGCGTTCGAGATAGCACGCCGCAGCCGTGGTACGCCTCGATTGGCAAATCGCCTGCTCAAACGCGTGCGTGACTGGGTGCAAGTGCGTGGCGAAGGCCGCATCACTAAGGAATCGGCGGCGCAAGCGCTTACGTTTTTCCAGGTGGACGACATGGGGCTGGATGCAACCGACAACAAGATCCTTGAGTATCTAACGGTGCGATTTGGCGGACGGCCTGTTGGCCTATCCACGTTGGCATCGGCGCTGTCGGAAGACCAAGGTACCCTTGAAGACATGTACGAGCCGTTCCTTCTGCAGCAAGGGCTGCTTATTCGCACGCCAAAAGGCAGGCAGGCAACAGCGCGTGCTTACGAGCATTTGGGGTTGCTCATCCCCGAGAATTTGTAGGCAACTCCGGCAATTGCGTCAATCGTAGTAAAAGAAAGGACGAATATGCTTCAGCGTGACTATTTAGTGCAGATGATTCAGCAGTTTATTCAAGCAATCATCAACAGCCGCACCACGTCGCAGCAAGACCCGCAGCTGGCTGCGGATTCGCTGGAAAACGCGATTGGATCGGCGACTGATATCGATGGCGCAACGCTTTTGTCGCTGGGGCCAGAGTCTATTGCCTCGGTCATGCAGCTTTCGGGCGTGGACCCGCGCGTTGCGGGTTATATCGCGTACAGCTTGCAGCTTGAGGCGGATTATTTGCGCCAGGCGGGAAATGACAGTTTGGCCGCTTTGCGCGATGATCAAGCGCGTGCTGTAGCGGAAACATTTATGTGCGATTTAGACGAGGTGTCGCTTGAGCTGGGTGAAAAGGACGATTCCGAGTAGTTTCTCCGTCAACCTTTTTATTACAAAAGCAAGAAAACATCCCAATCTGCCCATTTCCTAAATGCAAATGTCGTATTATGGAGCATAACCCAAAAAGAAGGGTTTAGCGTTGTATGCCATGCAGCGTGGTTGTTTTGATCCCCCGCTTTGCGGGAAAGGAAAGAGGGTACAATGGCGGAAGGTACTGTTAAGTGGTTCAACTCTGAAAAGGGCTACGGCTTCATTTCTCAGAAAGACGGCGAGGATTTGTTCGTTCATTTCTCTGAAATCAAGATGGATGGCTACAAGACGCTCGATGAGGGTCAGGCTGTTTCCTTCGATGTCGTGACCGGCCGCGATGGCAAGCTTCAGGCCAGCAACGTTGTGAAGCTGTAACTCGGGTTTCCATAAGTGCTGAAAAGGGAGGAGGTGCTCAGGCGCCCCCTCCCTTTGTTGTAGAAGGGACATTGTTTTACCCTGCGGTTTGTTTGCTTGCGGCGCAGGGAGCGCCGCAGCGCGCCCAAACGCGCTCAAGGTGCGGTAGTTCGGAAAAGGAATCCACGATGAAGCAGTATTCGAAACGAGATGAGCTTGCTCTGCAAATCGTCAATTTGGCGAAGGCGGAAATACTGCTTGAGAACCCTTTTCTTGCCGAAGTGCTGGGACGTTTGACGAACGAGCCAACATCGCTCGACGGAGCGTCTGCCCAGTCGAAAGAACTGCGTCCATTCAGCGTGAACGGCGAGACGCTTGGTTTCGATTCGGGTGCTGTTATTGCGCATTTTCGCACGTCAGGCGGCAAATCTCCCAAACATGACTTATTGCATAGCGCGTTACATTGCGTGTTTCTTCATCCGTTTGTGGGTAAATCAATTGATGTTGATGCATGGAATCTTGCAGCCGATATTGCCGCCGAGCGCGTAGCTGCCGAAGTTCTTGGTCCGCGTGAAGAACCACGCGGGGCCTCAATTGAGCGCGCGCTTTTGTGGATCGAGGACCAGCTGGGAGGTCGCGCTACGGCGGAGAAGGTCTATCATCGCTTGGTTCGCGGGCAATGGCAGAACATGGTTCCCGCGTGGGAACTTTTGTTCACGTCCGACGAGCACCGTTGTTGGTATGCGCCACCTATCGATGACCAGGGGTTTTCTTCGGGGGAAGCGCAGTCGGACCGCACGGATGATGCAACTTGCGGCAAAGAGAAAAATGGCGAAGGGCCGCAAGCGGGTCAAGGAGACAAAAGGCATTCCGATACGCCGCCCGAGCGGGATGAGCAGGAAGAGTGCGCTGATGAGCCAGGTGAAAACGAAGCCCCCAATTCATCGGCAGATTCTTCGGCGCATGAAGAGCAGCAGCCGAGCGATTATCCGGGGGACGATGATTCGTCGTTTGCTTCGGAGTCCGAACCCGATGCTGCGCCCGTGCCTTCTGCTGCTGACAACAATCCCGCCCCGTGTGATGTTCAGGTAAGCAATGCCTCTGACCAGGGGATTCAGGACGCAAACGCAGTCCCCGAAAACGTTTCGCCCACGCCTGAAAAGGCGCTCCCCGGTGTGAACGCGCCGAACGATCAAGCGGACAAGCCGGGTGCTTCGCCATCGGGCGGTCGCGTTTCCGCGCGTGCTCAGGGAGAAGGCGCTGGCGCAAGCAAAGAGATGTATGTCAGCCAGCGCGCGGGCGCCCGATTGCGTGATGCTGCCGCGTGCGGTGACTTCATGCGACAAGGTCGGGCGGCCGCGGCTCCGCGAAACAGCGAATTGCGCGACGAGTGGGCGCATGTTGCAACAAACCTCTCGGTCAACTTGCAAACGTATGCGCGCGATAAGGCATCGGCGTTTGCTGATCTTGCCGCGGACTTGAGCCAGGCAGTCGCGCGCCCCGTTGATTACCGAGCGTTTTTGCGTCGCTTCGCAGCGTTGGGCGAGGTCATGCACGCATCCGATGAAGAATTCGACTACGTTTTCTACACATATGGCCTGCGGTTATACGAAAACCTGCCGCTGGTTGAGCCATTGGAGTATCGCGAGGAAGCGCGCATTCGGCAATTCGTTATTGTCATCGACACGTCGGGAAGCGTGCAAGGCGATATTGTGCGCCGTTTCGTGGACACCACGTTCGATATTCTGAGCAGCACGGAATCCTTCCATCGGAAAGTTCAGGTGCGCATCATTCAGTGCGACGCCACGGTGCAATCGGATGATAAGATTACCAACGTGGCCGATATGAAGAAGTGGCGGCGCGCTTTCCGGTTGCGTGGCGGCGGCGGTACCGATTTCCGTCCCGTGTTCGATTATGTTGATTCACTGATTGACCAGGGAGAACTTGATGATTTAGGCGGCTTGCTGTACTTCACGGATGGTTGGGGAACCTACCCCGAGCGCATGCCATCATATCGGTGCGCGTTTGTGTTTTACGACGAGAATTACCGCGCGGAAAACGTGCCGCCCTGGGCGATGCAAGTAGTCATGGACCAGGCAGCACTTGACCGTGCAGCGCGCGGGTAAGCAAAAGGAGTTTCGAATGAACATCGCGCAAGCAACAAAACAGATTAAAGGCGCCGTTCGAGCGTATCTTTCGCGCGATGCGCGCGGTGCGTATCGCATTCCTTTTCACATGCAACGTCCTTTGATTGTGCTGGGACCTCCGGGTTTGGGAAAGACGGCGATTGTCGCGCAGATTGCGCAGGAATTCGACATCAATTTCGTGAGCTATTCCATTACGCACCACACGCGTCAAAGCGCGCTGGGTCTTCCGTTTATCGAAGAGCGCGATTTTGGCGGAACGCGGTATCGCGTGAGCGAATATACCATGAGCGAGATTATTGGCGCTGTGTATCATGCGCAGGAAGAAAGTGGCGTTGAGCAGGGGATTCTCTTCCTTGATGAGATTAATTGCGTCTCGGAAACGCTCATGCCCGCGCTGCTTCAGTTCCTTCAATACAAAACGTTCGGTATGCATGCGCTGCCCGAGGGTTGGATTATTGTGACGGCGGGGAATCCGCCCGAGTACAATCGCGCCGCGCATGAGTTCGATCCCGCGCTGATGGATCGCTTGAAACGCATCGATGTGGAGCCCGATTTGAACGTGTGGCAAGAATACGCGGCAACGCACGGGGTTCATCCGGCGGTGACCACGTTTTTGGACAACAAGCCGGCAAGTTTTTACAAGGTTCAGGCAAGCGTGCAGGGAACGCGCCTGGTCACGCCACGCGGATGGGAAGATTTGTCGCGCATGCTGCAGGCGTACGAGGCCGAAGAGATCGAAGTTGACGAAGATCTGGTGCATCAGTATCTGCAGGACGATCAAACGGCGCGCGAGTTCACCTCGTATTACGAGCTGTTCTGCAA
>CAKTVK010000064.1 GCA_934623455.1 uncultured Eggerthellaceae bacterium
CAGGGCACCCCGCGGGAACGGTTTTCCGTTATGCGCCTAGTGATGTGGATCGTGCCGGCATGATGGCATCGCTTCACGACTTGAAGCTGGCGAACTTGTTCGATGCGGCCGATTTGCTGGGATATAGCTCCGATGGCATCTGCTTGGGCATGCAGGTGGAAAACGCCGAGCCCGATCAGTACGTGATTGGGCTTACCGAGCCGTGTGCTGCCGCATTACCGCTGCTCATTGAGACGATAGCGGCGGAACTTCACCATAACGGCTTTCCCGTGCGCCGCCTGCAAGGTTAAAAAGGGACGGGGTCTTTTTAACTTTATTGAATAATTGCCGCCGTACGCCTTGTGCGCCGACCTTCGATATGCCGTTTACGAAAGGAAATCCATCATGGCAAAGCATTGCTGGGAACTGCGGGGATGCTATCAAGATGAAGAGATGAACAACCGCTGCCCGCACAACATTCCCGGGGAACCGTGTCCTGCTGATTGCAAGTTTGCGGCATGCGATCGACCGACTCACGTGGTGGCGCGCGACATTACGATGATTCTGAATCCCGATTTGAAATACGATGCATCCGTGAAAGAAGTGTGCCGCATGTGCGAAAACTTCCTAACGAATGGGCCGACGTTTGCCGAAGGGGAAGAGCGCACAACCGTGCGTCAAGGCAACCCGAGCCGCTTTTTGCTGTAGTTTTTGGCGAAGGCGCGCGGCGTGCGGCAAGTGCGCACTATAGCGCGTAGTGTGTAGCAGGGTTACATTGCAACAGCGCGCGCCAAGCAGCTTTCGCCAAGCGGGCTCCGCTTGGATAATGCTTCTATGCGCTTGTAGCTCGCTCAACTTATCCAAAGCGTCGCACGTTGGCTCAAGCTCTTGCCGCGCGCCTTCAAATCATAAAAGAGGTTCTTTCCTTGACGCACGGTTAGCTTAGAAGCGGTTGATTGACCGGGGGTGTTTTCCGGCTTTCCCGCGCGACGTACCTGTTACATTTTAATGCCGGCGGCTTGGAGCGCCATACGCAGCACTACA
This sequence comes from uncultured Eggerthellaceae bacterium, assembly GCA_934623455.1. Lineage (GTDB taxonomy): Bacteria > Actinomycetota > Coriobacteriia > Coriobacteriales > Eggerthellaceae > CAKUOV01. Next base: position 1,024 of record CAKTVK010000064.1, read on the forward strand.
TGGGGGATAACGCCCTCGGGAATGTCGCTGGCAGCAAGCGAGGACTCCATTTCCTGCATGACCTGCTCAATGCCCAGCTTTGCCAAAATGCCCTGAGCTGCGGCAATGCCGTTCGTTGGGTCATCGGGGAAGGCGGGTACTTCGGCACACAGGCGCTGGGCCGCTAAATAGCACCACGCCTGGCTGGGCTTCGGATCGTTGAACAAGTAGCTGAAAATAAAGCCGAACAGATGGGCGTTCGCTTTTTCGCCCAATTTGGGGTTTGAACACAGGGCAATAAGGATGCTTTCGCCATCGTATTCATCGGCGGACGCATCGCGCTCCATGAGTCCTGCGTAGTCCAGTTCGTCCACAATTTTCTTCACGGCATCGAAGCGCGCCGCTAGCTTCTCGTTCAGGTCTTCCATAGCTTAAGATTCTTTCGCTTTCACCTTGGTACATAATCGAGTTGCTATTGTAACGCATTGTGCGTGCGGCGCGCGATGCCGGCGGAATTGTTGACAAAAGGTGGGGTAATTTGTCAACAACTATGCTTGGCGGTAGTGGCTCATGAAGTCGCTCAGCTTGCCCATGCATTCTTTGAGCACGTCCATCTGCGGCAAGTACACCACGCGGAAGTGATCGGGCTGCTGCCAGTTGAAGCCGCCGCCGTGGATAAGCAGAATCTTCTTTTCTTTCAGCAGGTCAAGCGCGAATTGTTCGTCGTTTGTGATGTTGAAGCGCTTGATATCGATCTTCGGGAAGATGTAGAACGCAGCGTTTGGCTTCACAGCGGAGATGCCGGGAATGTCGTTGAGCGCCTTGTAGATGTATTCGCGCTGCTCATATACGCGACCGCCGGGTACAACGTAGCTTTCCACGCTCTGGTGGCCCCATAGCGCTGTTTGCACAATGGATTGCGCCGGCACATTCGAGCATAAGCGCATGTTGGAAAGCATGTTGATGCCTTCAATGTAGTCGCGCGCGGCATTCAAGTTGCCGGAAAGCACCATCCAACCAATGCGGTAGCCAGCAATCATGTGCGACTTGCTCAGGCCAGAAAACGTTACACAGAACACATCCGGCGCCAGGCTTGCAATGGATTCGTGTTTCAGACCATCGAAGCACAGACGGTCATAAATTTCGTCCGAGAAAATCATGAGCTGGAATTCGCGCGCCAAATCGACGATCTTTTCAAGAATTTCGCGCGGATACAACGCACCGGTGGGGTTGTTCGGGTTGATGATGACAATGGCCTTCGTTTTCGGCGTGATTTTTGCGCGCATGTCGTCGATGTCGGGGTACCAATCGGATTCCTCGTCGCAAAGGTAGTGGACAGCCTTGCCGCCGGCAAGCGTGGCACAGGCGGTCCACAGCGGGTAATCGGGGGAGGGAATCAGAATCTCATCGCCATCGTTCAGAAGCGCGCTCATGCATAGATTGATAAGCTCGCTTACGCCATTTCCGGTGTAAATATGCTCGATATCAACGTTTGGCAAGCCCTTGATTTGGGAATACTGCATGATTGCTTTACGCGCGGAGTACAAACCCTTCGCATCGGAGTAGCCTTCGCAGCTTGTAAGCTGGCGGCTCATGTCGTACACCACTTCATCGGGCGTGCGGAAACCGAACGGCGCAGGATTGCCAATGTTGAGCTTCAGGATGGAGGCGCCTTGTGCTTCCATGCGTGCTGCCTCGTCAACAACGGGGCCGCGGACGTCATACAACACGTTATTGAGTTTCGTGGATTTGCTGAATGTTCTCATGGTGCACCTTTCTGGCGTGGGGTTTGTCGAACGGGAAGAGGAAGGGGAAGACGCAGCTACGGCGGCATTTGCACATGCGGTAGCTGGTTCGGTTGCTGTTGCAACGCTGTCAGTGTCTTTGGCAGCTCGTGCGGTTACTTTGTTTTCGCGGGGAGCTTCGTCGAAAATCAGTTCCGAGGGCGCAAGGTCAAGCGCTTGCGCGATTTTCTGAAGCGTGCTTCTTTTGATATTGACCACGCGTCCGCTTTCGTATTTCGCAATAGCGGATTTCTGCACGCCAATCTGGTCGCCCAGTTCTTGCTGGGTTAGGCCTTTTGCGGTTCGTGCTTCTTTTATTTTTCGTCCGATTTCCATAGATGACCTCCTGTTGTGTCTTCACTATACGAAAAGTGTCTTGAAAAAACAACGAACAGAAGGGGAGCGGCTGAAAAATTCAAAGAATCGTCAAGAAGTGTCCTATTGAGACATTTTTAGCAAAAGGCGATGGGTTGCTGAAAGAACCCCTGTGCGCGGACGGGGATGCACTGCGTAAAGCCCGACCATCGCAAATCACTGGTAAGTTTCGACCCACTTAAATTCAATCTGAGTATTACCGCTGAAAAAATGCTATCTGAGACGAAAATCGCCTTGAAGCTGGGCATTTACAATTTTACGGAAAGTATACGCTTTTCTTTTTGAGCGAATTATTTTGCCCGAAGGTTACTAAAATAATTTGGAATTGCGATTTTTCCCAAGCACCCGTATACGCATGTTTTGTGTCTTGTTGCGCACTGGGGTTGCTTGCGTACAAGCGCGGCTGTGCGCTTCAATTTCGATAGGAAGGTTAAAAGATCCATGGGAAACGTGCTGGCAATCCTCAAGCGCGATTTCATTCGTCTGTTCAAAGCTCCTGCGGCAATTGTGGTTGTGCTGGCGCTTTTGGTCCTGCCCTCGCTGTACACGTGGTACAACGTGCTGGGCTTTTGGGACCCTTACAACAACACGGGAAACATGCGCGTGGCAGTGGTCAACCAGGACAAGGGCGGATCGCACGAGCTTACGGGGGACCTTGACGTGGGCGCGCTCATTATTGATGCGCTGCATGAAAACGACCAGTTGAACTGGCAATTCACCGATTACGATACCGCCATGGCCGACCTTGAAGCGGGGCGTGATTATGCGGTGTTCGTCATTCCTGAAAACTTCACCGAAAATCTTCTTACGCTGCTTACGGGCAATTTCCAGCAACCGAACATTCAGTACTACGTGAATATGAAAACAGGTCCGGTGTCTCCTAAAATCACTGATGCCGGCTCTACCACGCTTGAGGAAACCATTAACTCCACGTTCGTGAAAACGGTAAGCGATATTGTGGTTGAGGCAATTACCCAGGCGCTTGGCGAGTCCCAGGAAGCCATAAGTCAAGGTAGCTCCGAAGCATCGATGCAGGTGGAAGATGCAATTCTTGCGGTTGCTCAGGCGCGCTCGCAGCTCTCGGATGTCAACGACACCATCTACCAGGCTCAAAATATGCGCTCTGATGCGCTGGCCGCTCTTGATGAAGCGCGCCAGGCGCTTGATGCGGTGCAGGGCGACTTGGAAGAAGTTTCCCAAAAAACAACTGAGGTGCAGCAGACGCTTGTTGACATTACGCCGGTGGCCATGGAGGCCGTGAACAAAGCGCTTACCGCGTTGTACGCCCTGGAAGATGTGGCACAGGCGGCGGGTCATGGCGAAGAGCTGCAGGCTGCGATCTCGGCGTTGGAGAAGTGCTCGGAAGCGTTTTTCGGCACCATGATTCCCGCGGTAACGCAGGGATTGGGCAATATGTCCTCGGCATCAGCCCAGCTTCAGGCAACGGCCTCCAGCCAGCAATTGCTCATTGACCAGGCGAAAACCGTTCTGGATTCCCTTGATAGCGCGCTTGACACCGCTCATGACGCATTGGGTCAAACAGACGGCCTGCTTGAGACGCTTTCAGGTGACTTGTCCACGCTGAAAGTGAGCCTTTTGAGTTTGGCGGGCTCGAATGTCATTACGTCGCTCGTGGAAAACGGCACGCTCGACTCCGATGCTATTGCGAATTTCATGAGCTCTCCCACAACGGTTGTGACCGAAAAGCTCTATGAAGTGGAAGTATACGGCTTTGCCATGGCGCCGCTGTTCATCAACTTGACGTTCTGGATTGGCGCGTTCATGCTGCTGGTTATCATGCGGCAAGAAGTAGACGCCGAAGGCATAAAGAACCTAACGGTGGCGCAGCGCTACGTGAGTCGTTTCATTATGTTCTCGCTCTTTGCGGTACTGCAATCGGCCATTTGCTGCACGGGTCTGATTTTTTTGGGAGTTCATCCGCAAAATATCGGTGCAATGTATTTTGCGTCCGCCATGGCTTCGCTTGCTTACTTGAGCATCATTTACGCGCTTTCTGTTCTGTTCCAGCACGTAGGTAAAGGCCTTTGCATCATTTTGGTGTTCATGCAGATTCCTTCCGCTACGGGTTTGTATCCCATTGAGATGATGGCCGGCTTCTATCAGGCTATCAGCCCGTTTTTCCCGTTTACGTACGGCATTGGCGCCCTGCGCGAGGCGATTTGCGGCTTCTATGGTCTTGCGTACGTTCGCGATGTTGCCATGCTGGCGCTGTACTTCGTTGTCTTTTTGGTGCTGGGCGTGTGCCTGCGTCCTTCGCTTGCGGGCGTGAATCGCACATTTGCCAAGCAGCTGGGTGAAAGCGGCATCTATAACGGCGAAGACGTGGAAATTCCCGCGCGCGGCCTGCGCTTGTCGTGGATTACGAGCGCCTTGTCCGACCAGAAGGAATATCGCGAAGAGATGCTGCGCCGCTACGAGCACTTCAAGTCGCTGTATCCGCGGCTGATTAAAGGCGCAATTGTCTTTGGCGTGGTTGTTCCCGTGGTGTTCGGCATTGTGCTTGGCCTGACTGTGGGCGAGAAGGTGACGCTGCTTACGGTGTGGCTTATCTGCTTGGTTGTGCTGCTTGTGTTCTTAACGGTTGTCGAGAATCTGCGTGAAGGCTTTGAGCGACAGCTTTCTTTGGGCGATATGGAAACGCCCGAACTTCATTCGATTTACTCGTCGCGTTTGTATGCCGATGCGAAAGAGGATAGCCATTGTCGCACGTCAGCCGCCGCGGCTGATGATTCCTCCCGCGCAACGCTTGCGGTAAATGCTCTGAGCGCAACGATTTCTGCCGTTGCATCGATGGCGGGCGAGTCCAATGCGCCTGCAACGGCGTCCGCTGAGCAAACGCCGGCTGCGACCGTGGCGGCTGCGAACGAAGGGTCTTCGGCACCCACAGAATTGCTGCCTGGGGAAGGAGGTGAGCGCCATGCGTAAGATTGCAAAGATCTTCTCCCTTGAGATGCGTGCGCTGTTCTCTAACGTGGTCACGGTCATCATCACCATTGGCTTGGCGCTTATGCCTTCGCTTTTCACCTGGTACAACGTGCTTTCGTGTTGGAATGTGTTCGATAACACCGGTGAGCTTTCCGTGGCCGTTGCCAGCAACGATGAAGGCTTCAAGAGCGATTTGTTCCCGCTGAAAGTAAACGTGGGCGAACAAGTGGTGTCGGCGTTGCGCGCAAATGACCAGATCAACTGGGTGTTTACATCGGCCGATGACGCGATTGACGGCACGATGTCGGGTCGCTATTACGCTGCCGTGGTAATTCCGGAAGGTTTCTCGCGTGCTATGCTCACGTTCTACCAAGATGATGGAACGCGCGCCCCGCTGGTCTATTACACGAACGAGAAGAAGAACGCGATTGCGCCTAAGATTACCTCGCAAGGTGCCGATAGCGTGTCATACCAGGTCAACGAAGTGTTTGCGGAAACACTTGCCGATATTGCGCTCGGAATCGCGCAGTCGGTGAGCCAGTACATGGATAACGCTGATGTTCAAAGTCGCATTGCCGCTATGGCGCAAGACATCGACGGCATGAGCGGGCGCATTGACAAGACGGCAAGTGTCTTGGAGCTGTACGCTTCGCTGGCAAATTCATCCATGGCGGTGCTTGATGGTACATCGGGTCTGGTGTCCCAGACGTATTCTTCGGCGCAGCAGGTAACGGGAATTGTGAGCAATGGCTTGTCCGATGCGCAAGACGTTGTTGACGCGCTGAACAGAGCGCTTGACGACATGGTTGCCGCTATTCAGGCAAGCATTGATCACTTGTCCACTATCGACCCGAACGTCCCCGGCGAAGGCGAGCTGCCCAACGCGCAGGAAACCGCCGACGCGCTGCGCCAACAAGCCGATAACCTGGGCGTTCAGATTGAGCAGTACCAGGCCATGCGTGATGCCATGGCACAAGAAGACCCCGAAGGCAACGCGGCGGCTATTGCGGCTGCAGATGCTTCCATTGCGCGCATGACGGAGCTTCAGCAGAGCTTGTACGATACAGCGGACGCCATTGAAGCGGGCGAGGTTCCCATAGAGCCCGATTTGATCCAAAATCGAATCGACCTGGCAAAAGGGGCACTTGAAGAGCTCAAACAAGTCATTGAAGAGCAGTTGCGTCCGAAAGTCAACGAAGTAGCCGACGCCATAAGCCAACTGCGCTCTTCTGCCTCAACGCTTTCAAATTCGCTGGTGGGTGCTGCGCATGATTTGAATAGCAGTTTGAATTCCGCGCGCAATGGCATGGGCGATGCCACATCAACGCTTACGACGGTAGCGGGCAAGCTTAGGGTTGTGTCTTCGTCGCTTCATGACGTGTCGGAAAGCATTCTTACGGCGCTTTCCGCGGAAGACGTCGATGAGATACGCGCGCTTCTTGGTTCGAACTTGGATGTTCTTTCCAGTGCGTTGGCGGCCCCTGTTGGTGTTGAGCGCCATGCCTTGTATCAGGCGGATAACTTCGGCTCGTCCATGATGCCTCTGTATGCGACTATCGGCATGTTCGTGGGCGCTTTGCTGATTATGGTGGGCGTTAAGCCGCGCTCTTCGCAAAAGGTGCTCGACCAGGCCACCGCGGCAGTGGGCGCTATCAAGCCGCGCCACGAGTTCTTCGGGCATTTCGGTATTTGCGCATTCATCTCGTTTGCGCAAAGCACCATTCTTGCAATGGGCAATATGTTCTTCCTGCATGCGCAAGTTACCGATCCGCTGCTGTTCATGGTGTGCTATTGGGTGTCCAGCCTAACGTTCACGTTCTTCATTTATTCGCTGGTGGTGTCGTTTGCCAACCTGGGCAAGGCGGTGGCGGTTATCCTGCTTATCGTGCAAGTGACCGGCTGCAACGGCTCGTATCCGCTGCAGCTGCTGCCGTGGTTCGTGCAGGGAATCAGTCCGTTCTTGCCAGCAACGCACGTGGTGGCGGCGATGCGCGAAGCCATGTTCGGCGCCTTTGGAAACGTGTTCTGGCAAGAGATGGCGATGGTGGCTGTTTGGTGTCTGCCTGCGCTTTTGCTGGGCCTTTTGCTTCGCAAGCCGTTCGCGAAATTCATGTCTTGGTACGTGGAGAAAGTGGAAGATTCCAAGCTTATGGCGTAAACTTGTTCGCAGTGCGCAAGTAGAGCCGGCTGTCTTTGCCGGCTTTAGCGCGCTGATTTATGGACATTTGCGCGCAGGGAACTTCTGCGCTGTTGCAACGGCGTGCGCTGGTTCGCGCCACCACGAAAGGAAATGATATGCCTTCTACTGCTGCATTGGAAAAGTACGCTCGTTTGCTGGTGTGCGGTGGCTGCAACATACAGCCTGGTCAAGAGCTGTATGTGAGCGCCGATGTAACGCAAGCGCCGCTGGTGCGTCGTATCGTGGCTCAGGCGTATGCGGCGGGCGCAAGCAACGTGACCACGTATTTCGCCGATGAGCAGGTAAGCCGCATCAACTACGATTGCAAACCCGTTGAGAGCTTCCGAGAGTTTCCGGAATGGCGCGCGTTGTTGCAAAACGGCGTGGCAAAGCGCGGCGCGGCGTTGCTGTTTCTGTCCAGCGAGGACCCCATGGGGCTTGCCGGCGTTGATCCCAAGAAACTTTCGACGTTCCAGCTTGCCGCAACGAAGGCGTGCCGCGATTGGCGCGACGGCATGGATTACGGCCGCAATGTGTGGGTGATTGCAGGCGCGGCGAGCCCCGCGTGGGCGGCGCGCGTGTTTCCCGATCTGCCGCAAGACGAAGCAGTTGAGCGTTTATGGGACGCCATTTTGAGCACCGCGCGCGCCGATGGCGATGACCCCTTGGCTGCCTGGCGCGTTCACGATCAGAGCTTTTCCGAGCGTGTGGCGTGGTTGAACGCTCAGAGCTTCGATTCACTGCATTACCGCAATTCTTTGGGTACCGATTTGACCGTGGGTCTTAACCGCGCTGGTCTGTGGGCCGGCGGTGGAGAAACCACCGTGTCTGGCCAGCGTTTTTATCCCAATATGCCCACCGAGGAAATCTATACCACGCCTGATTGGAGTCGCACATCCGGTGTTGCGGTTGCCAGCATGCCGCTCAACCACGGCGGCGCGCTCGTGCGTGATTTCCGCATTGAGTTCAAGGACGGCCGCGCTATTTCCTGGCAGGCAAGCGAAGGCGAAGGCGTGCTGACGTCTATCATCGAAACCGATGAAGGCGCTTGCCGTTTAGGCGAGTGCGCACTGGTGCCGTACGGCAATCCTATTCAGCGCACGGGTATCCTATTTCTGAACACGCTCTACGACGAGAACGCGGCATGTCACTTAGCGCTCGGGCGCGGTTTTGCTGAATGCATCAAGGGCGGTCGCGAGCTTTCTGCTGAAGAACTGCGGAAACGTGGCGTAAACGATTCGGCGACCCACGTTGATTTCATGATTGGCACGGCGGATTTGAACATCATGGGCATCAAGCAAAACGGGGAAGAAGTGCCTGTTTTCGTAAACGGCGCCTGGGCAACCGACCTGTAGCCTCATTGTTGACAAATTACCCCACCTTTTGTCAACAATTCAGCGATGTTTCTTTTCCTGGCATCATGCCGCCCATCTTGTTGGGCGGCATGATAAAAACGACCCACTTTTCGGTGGATTTTCTTCTTTGAAATCATGAAATAGCAGCGTTTTCCCAGGTCGTAAAAAGTAAACCATGGTGAACCCACAGAAAAATGGATCGTTTTTATCATAACGTTAGAAGCTTCGCCGCGCGCGTCCCGGTCTGCTGACGGCGGCATGTTGTCGTTTTTTCCGCTGGAAAACGACAAAACTGACGGTCTGGGGCAGGTGGAGGTGGCGCTGCCGCGTTCGAATCAGTCAAGCGATTCTTGCGACCTGGGCTTTTACCGCGCCTGATGGGGTTGAAGGGCTTCAAGATGCCTTTTTGGTGACTCGGACCTGCCCTGAACCGTCGATTTTTGCGTATCAGCGCCTGATTTCCGATAAGGTGGCCTGCTCCCGGGGTCGCCTTCATGTTGTTGACAAATTACCCCACCTCTTGTCAACAAAAATCCGAGGTGCTGTTTGCCCTCGGATTTTTATCGGCAGCGTTGTTGGAGGAAAATTTGGCGCTCTGTCTGTAAGATGAAGAAGACCCCATCGCGCTTTAACCAAAAGGGAAGAGCGCGGAATTGTTGACAAAAGGTGGGGTAATTTGTCAACAGTAATGTGAAAAAGTCCCCGTCACTTTTTAACATTCCGAAACGAGTTGCGAAGGGCTGCCTAAAGGGCGGAATCGTAACGAAAGGAGCGCTATCGCCGCAGGGGGCTTGACCCCCCCCCCCAACTCGATGCCATACTGTACCCACACAGCCGAATAGCAAACTGCACCGCCGGTTGCTCGGGGGCGTCATGCCCCTCCGAGCCGGATGAATGGGGTGGGACGCCCCGCGAGCCGGTCACCGTGATGCCGCCCCTCCCTCGAACGCGGGGAGGGAGGCGGATGAGTCGGACCTCCGTTTCCGCCGGTGCAGGCGAGAGCCGCCAGTACCGGGGACCCGCCAGCGAAGCGGCCGATTTCCGCGAGCAGCTAGACCATACGAGCGAAACGCGATTTCGGAGAAGCGCCAGCGATTCCATTCTGGGGGCCGCTGGCGTTTCTTTATTTCTATCGGTGTGGATATCGCGCCCCGCCCGAGCGAGGCGCGCAAAGAAAAGGGAAAAAGCAAGAAAGAGGAAGAAAGGAAGGGAAATGCAGAAAGAGAAGAAACGCATGCGCGGCGCGCTGAACGTGTTCTTGTCGCTCGTGCTTGCGGCGGGCCTGCTGCCGGTCATGCCGGGTGCGGCCGCGGCCGACGAGCCCGCGACGGCGGAGCTGGGTAGCGTCCACGTAATCGTGGAGAACACCACCTGCCCCGCGCCCGACGCGGCGTGGACGGGCACGCTGGTGGATTCGAACGTGGCGCTATCCGCGGACTCCACCATGATGAGCTGCGTCAAGGCCGCCATCGAGGGCGCGGGCAAGACGCAGGTGGGCGCCGACAA
>CAKTVK010000065.1 GCA_934623455.1 uncultured Eggerthellaceae bacterium
ACCCGCTTTGGCGATTACACCGGCAGCGATTACGATGATTACGGCGAGGGTTACTAATTTTTGGCTCTTTCGCCTTCTCTTCCCTGAAAAGATAGTGCTTTTTAACGCGGCGATGCGTGCTCACGCGCCTTGCTCGAAATCGTTCGTACTATAATAGTAATTTGGATTATTACGTATCTAAATGTGCATGCACACGAACGACGATAGAGAGGGTGCTTCCATGCCGAGTACAGTTTTGGTAGGAACTCAATGGGGCGATGAGGGCAAAGGTAAAATCACCGACCTTATTGCCGGAAAGTACGATTATGTCGTGCGCTTTCAGGGCGGAAACAACGCAGGTCACACCGTTGTTCATGGCGATGTAAGCTTGGCGTTACACCTAATGCCATCAGGCGTTATGTACGAAAACTGCATTCCGGTTATTGGCAACGGCGTTGTTATTGATCCCGGCGCGTTGGTCAAGGAAATGGCCATGCTGCAGGCAGAAGGCATTAGCTCCGAGCGCCTGAAGATCAGCTGCAATGCTCACATTATCATGCCGTATCACAAGGATCTGGACGGCGCCGATGAAAAGATGCTGGGCAAGAACTCCATTGGCACCACGAAGCGCGGCATTGGCCCGTGCTACCAGGACAAGGCGGCGCGCAAAGGCATTCGCGTGCAGGATCTGATGGACGAAAAAGTGTTCCGCATGAAGGTCGAAGCCGCGCTTGCTCAGAAAAATCCCATTTTGGACAAGATTTACAACCTGCACACCTACACGGTTGATGAGATTTGTGATGAGATGCTGCCGTACGCGCGCATCCTGAAGCCGTACATGGCCGAGACCACGCAACTTCTGAATAACGCGCTGCGCGAAGGCAAGAATATCCTGTTCGAGGGCGCACAGGCAACCATGCTTGACATCGACCACGGCACGTATCCGTACGTGACGTCTTCTTCCTGCAGCGCGGGCGGCGCAGCAATTGGCACGGGCGTGGGTCCCATGGCCGTGAACAAAGTCATTGGCATCATGAAGGCGTACACCACGCGCGTTGGTGGCGGTCCTTTCCCCACCGAGCAGCTGTTCCCTGAAAACGGTGGCGTGGGCGAAGAGGCCGAGGTCGGCGAAGCGCTGTGCTCGGTTGGCCACGAATATGGCGTGACCACAGGTCGCAAGCGCCGTTGCGGTTGGTTCGACGCCGTGATTGGCAAGTACGCGGTTGACGTAAACGGCTTGACCGATATTGCCCTGACGAAGCTTGACGTGCTTTCCGAGTTCGAGACCATCAAGGTGTGCGTGGCTTACGAGTGCGACGGCGTGCGCTACGATTATCTGCCCATGCAGCAGAGCGTTTTGTTCCACGCTAAGCCCATCTACGAAGAACTGCCTGGTTGGAAGGGCTGCGACATTACAGGTTGCAAGACGTTTGATGAGCTGCCCGAGAATGCTCAGAAGTACATCAGGCATTTGGAAGAGCTGGTAGGTGCGCCCATGACCATGATTTCCGTTGCTCCCGAGCGCGATGCAACGATCATTCAGGATGAGGCGCTTCGCTAGAGAATCGGCTGCGAACGGTACGACCACGGTTGTGCCGAAGCGATGCGTGCTGAGTGCAGCGCAACAGGGACCAGCAGGTATCCCACGTTGCGCTGTAGTCGTGCTAACGTCTCGCTCAGGTAGTAAGCGCTTCGGCGCAATTGATAAACGGCAAATGCAGTTGATTGACCAAACAAGGCAAGAGAAACAGACGAAAGGAATGCTGTGAATATACTGGTATTGGGCTCTGGTGGTCGCGAACATGCTATGACCTGGGCACTTGCAAAGTCGTCTCAAGTAGAGGGTTTGTACGTTGCGCCCGGCAATGGTGGTACGGCGCGTATTGCGCAGAACGTGACCGGTCTTGATATCAACGACGCGAAGAGCATTCTGGCGTTTTGCCAGAAGCCGGAACATGCAATTGACCTGGTAGTTATTGGTCCCGAAGCTCCCTTGGTTGCGGGCGTGGCCGATGATTTGCGTGCGGCGGGCATTCTGGTGTTCGGCCCCGATTCGTATGGCGCCCAGCTTGAAGGAAGCAAGACGTTCAGCAAGGAATTCATGGATGCGAACAATATTCCCACGGCGCGTTATGGTAGCTTCGATAACGAGGCCGATGCTCTTGCCTACGTAAATGAGCTGGGCGCCCCGATTGTAGTGAAGGCCGATGGCCTTGCCGCAGGTAAAGGCGTTATTGTTGCCGAAGAGCTTGAAGATGCTCTTGAGGCCGTGCATGATTGCTTCAGCGGCGCATTTGGTGCTGCTGGCGCAAAAGTTGTTATTGAGGAATGCCTCGTAGGTCCCGAGTGCTCGCTTTTAGCGTTCGTGTCGAATGGTAAAGCGTTCTGCATGACTACCGCGCAAGATCATAAGCGTGCTTACGATGGCGATCGCGGTCCGAATACGGGCGGCATGGGCGTATATTCCCCGGTGCCTATCCTGAACGAGGGCGAGCTGCCCGAAATGCAGCGCATTATGCAGGTGGCGGCGCAGGCAACCGCTCGCGACCCCTTCCCCGTGGATTACCGCGGCGTGCTGTATGGCGGCTTCATGCTCACCGAAGAAGGTCCCAAGGTTTTGGAGTTCAACGCGCGTTTTGGCGACCCGGAAACGCAGGTTATCCTGCCGCGCTTGGAGAATGACTTTGCCCAGGTAGTTCGCGCAATTGCCGAAGGAAGCACGGACGATTTGAAGCTTTCGTGGCGCGATGAGTGGGCTGTGTGTGTTGTTTTGGCAAGCGAAGGCTACCCGGGTGCCTACGAAAAGGGCAAAGTGATTCTGGGTATTGACGAAGCTGAAGACATCGAAGACGTTACCGTGTTCCATGCGGGCACGGCTTTGAACAGTGATGGTGAGCTTATTACTGCAGGTGGCCGCGTGCTGAACGTGGTTGCGCTGGGTAAAACGTTCGAGGAAGCACGCGATAAGGCGTACGAAGCGGTTGATTTGATTAATTTCGAGGGCAAGCAGTATCGTCAGGATATTGGCAAGCGCGCCCTTATTGGCCGTAGCGCCTGGTAGGGTTTAGGCTGTGTTGTTTCGGCAAACGCCGTAACAGCCCGACGCTGCGAAGCGCCTAGGCCCGCCATTCCGAGGTTACGTCGTTCTGGCGAACGCCGTAACTGCTCGACGCTGCGAAGCGCCTAGGCCCGCCATTTGACCCTTTCGCGCTCCGCTTCGCGTGCCGAAGTACGCTCGGTCGCGCAACGGGCCAACTGCCTGGGCCGATGCGTTTCTCGCTGGCTTTGGTGGGAATGTGACTTGGCGCAGATTTTGATATAGTACGAATGGAAAGAGGAACGGAATGTTATCTGAGCGTATGTTAAGCACGGTGGTACGCTGCTGCTCCGATGGCTATTTGAAGCTTTCGCCCACGGCGCAAACGCGTATGCCCGCGCCTACGCCCGGTAAGAAATACATGCTGTATATGCACGTGCCGTTCTGCGAGCGCCTGTGTCCGTACTGTTCGTTCAACCGCTTTCCGTTCAAAGAGGATCGTGCGGTTCCGTATTTCAAGAACATGCGCAAAGAAATGCTCATGCTCAAAGACCTGGGCTATGACTTCGAGAGCGTCTACATTGGCGGCGGTACGCCCACCATTATGATTGATGAGTTGTGCGAAACCATCGATCTGGCGCGCGACACGTTCCCGGGCATTAAAGAAGTTTCGAGCGAGACGAACCCGAACCACCTGATTCCTGAATATGTTGAGAAGCTGGAAGGGCGCGTGCAGCGCCTTTCCGTGGGCGTTCAGAGTTTCGATGACGGTCTTTTGAAGCAGATGGACCGCTACGACAAGTACGGCTGCGGCGCGGAAATTATCGAGCGCATTAAATACGCCAGCCCGCATTTTGTGTCGATGAACGCTGATATGATTTTCAATTTCCCTGCTCAGACGGCGGATATTCTGATTTCCGACATTGAGCGCGTGGTTGAAAGCGGTGCCTCGCAGACTACGTTCTATCCGCTTATGGCGTCTCCTTCCGTGGAGAAATCGCTTGCGGCTACGGTGGGTAAGGTTGATTACAACCGCGAAAAGCAGTTCTATGAGATTATCTGCTCGCTTCTCACGGAAGGCGAAAACGCTCCGTTCGAGTTTGGCTCTGCGTGGACGTTCAACCGCAAGAACGTATATCGCGCTTCGTGCGATTCGGGTGTTGCGGCAGGTACTAGTGCCGGTGCAGCCGAAAACGAGGCGATGATTGACGAATATGTAGTGAATTACGAGGAATATCCCGCCATCGGTTCGGGCGGCATTACGTATTTAGGGCACGATTTGTATGTGAATACGTTTAGCGTGAACGATTACAACGCCGCTATCGAGGCGGGCAACATGTCGATTATGGGCAAGACGAGCTTCACGCTGCGCGACCGCATGCGTTATCGCTTCATGATGCAGCTGTTCGGTTTGCGCTTGGACAAGAAGGCTTTCGAACGCGATTTTGGCGTGAGCGTTGATTTGGGGCTTCCCGCTGAAATGGCGTTTATGCGTTTGAACGGGGCGTTTGCTACCGATAATGCGGAAGAATTGACGCTTACGCCAAAGGGTCGTTATCTGACGGTGGTCATGATGCGCCAGTTCTTCATTGGTGTGAACGGTCTGCGTGATCAGGCACGTGCTGCGCTTCAGGGCGAAGAGCGTCAGTTGATTTTTGGTGAGTAGCGGGTAAGGGATATAGAGGGTGGTTGAGCGAATAACGATAGCTCGCGATGCGGTATGGTGCAGATGAATGGAACATATTACGTTGGTGCGACGAATGATTCGTCTACCCCGAATGAAGGCTTCGATGCAATAGATGCCGTCTGCGGTGTCGTGTTGTTTTTGAGCTGGATTGGCGTGTTCCTGCGCTATGGCATTTTGCTTCCTTCGTTCGTATTCGCGCTCCTTTTCGCGCTGCTTGTTGTTTCGGGTGCGCTTGATCGCAGGTCAAATAGGGCGCCATCGATTTTGGCGCTTGCCGCGGTGGCGCTATGGATTGTCTCCGTTTGGTTTATGCCGTATGGTGTTGGTCCCGAGGTCTCATCGTTGGGCGCGGGCGGTTTGGTTCCTGTGTTTGCGAACTTCTTCGGCGTAGGCGCGCTCCCCGTTTTTCTGGATGGATTGGTAGGCGCCGCAATTATGTTCGTGCTGGGAGCTTTGGCGGTTATCGTTATCGGCTTGCTTACTGGCGCTGAGCTTTTGAGCCCCGCGACATTCATCACATCTATGGCGCTCGGTCTGTTCACGGGATCAACAGGTGCGTTGGCAATTGTTGTCCTTATGTTGGCGGTTCTTTTGGTATTGTTCCTGCTCAGAAAGATTGTTCTATCGCATCGCGCCGATGGAATGCTGGTTCCGCAACTCTATACGAGTGGTTTTGGCAGCGGCAGGAAAGAAGAACCGCTGCCCGTTGGATTGGCGCTTGCTGCTGCGGCTATGATTTTGATTATTTTCCTGTAAGGCGCGCGAAGCACAGCTGATTTGGGCGCAGCGCTTCGCCGTTAGAACCCAATGATTAGAACCCAATGAGCACCCGCGCATAAATGCGCAGCGCTTCTTTCAGGTCTTCTTCTCTCATTCCTTCATTGGGACTGTGCATTCCGCCCACCCAATCTGGCACGGAAACCCAGGGTTTTTCAGGTCCGAAACTTGCCGCGTTGCTGAACAAGCGCGCATACGTGCCGCCACCCATGGTGAAGGGTTCGGCGTTTTCGCCCGTTGCTTCGTTGTAAGCGCGCAGCAGGGTTTGGATCTCGGGCGATTGCGGATCAACCAGGAACGGTTCCATGCTGGAATCGCGCCAGATTGATGCTCCGCATGCGCACGATGCCTTGCGGATGTGCATCTCAATCTCATCGGCGGTAATGCAGGTGGGGAAGCGGCAATCGATGGTCTGCCGAATGCTGCCGCCTTCAAGCGAAATCATGCCGCCAACCATTGTCAAGCCGCCAAAATCTTTGTCTGAACAGGCACAATCGAAACAACTTCCATCGGTGCTGCTCAATAGCTGTTGCTCAAGCTGCAGGAAGGCGCGTTCGTCTTCTGCACAAAGGCCGTTTGCCAAAAGGTAATCAACCAAGATTCCAATAGCGTTGATACCGCCTTCGGGGATAGATGCGTGCTGGCATTTTCCCTGAGCATCAATACGCACGGTGCCGTTGCCCAAATCCGTTATGGTAATGCGTTCTGCTGCGGGCAGTGTATCTGCGGTAGCAGCATTATCGCAGCTCACCACCGCAAAAGCGGAGCCAGGAACAGCATTGGGCGCGGTGCCACCTTGAATGTCAATGATTCGTCCATTTTGCAACGACCTGCTTACGAGCGTGCCATCATAGTGGCCCTTTTCGCCATAGCACACGGGAAATTCTGCATCGGGCGTGAAAAGAAAATCAGGGTCTTGGAAGCGCTCGCGGTAGTAAGGAACATCTTCCATGCCCGTTTCTTCTGCTGCACCGAAAAGAAAGCGCAGGTCATAGGGGAGTGTTACGCCAAGCTGCTTCCAGACATTCATGGCATGCAGCGCAACGATAACGGGACCTTTGTCATCGGCGATGCCGCGTCCCAGCAAAAAGCCGTCCTTGCGCGTAACGGCATACGGCTCCACGTTCCAACCAGGACCTGCGGGAACAATGTCCACATGGCCGATGATGCCAATTTGGCGACGTCGGCCATGCGGATCTGCGCAATTGCTCGCGAGTGCGCTCGCTGCGCTCGTTGTATCCGCTGCGTTCGCGGTGCCCATTGCAGTCGTTACATCTGCGCCGGCTTCTTCGCTCGAATAATCCGCGTACCCGATATAGCCATCCACATCGTGTGTCTCGAAGCCCATGCGACCTGCGATTTCAAGTGCGGCATCAAGTGCGCGGCGTGGGCCGGGCCCAAACGGCGCGTTTTCTTGTGGGCTCGCCTTACTATCTTCGCGGAAACTGGGGATGGCAATGAGCGTTTGCAAATCCGCCAGAACGTCTTCCCAATGCTCGTTTATGTACGCGTCAATAACCCGATCGATTTTCTCGGGTGAATTCACCAGTTCGGAATACAGCATGGCCTGCCTACGACCTTTCGATGCTATAGGAAGAATACTAGGGTGTCAATTATGAAAAGCGGTACCAAAATCGCGCATGACCAGCCCATATATCCAAAGAAGCTGGGCATTTTCACGCCACCGGAACGCTCCGAAATGCTCTTGACCATGAAGTTCGGGGCATTGCCAATGTAGGTGATGGCGCCCATAAACACAGCACCCGCGCTAATGGCCAGAAGGATTTCGGGCGCAACGATGCCCACCGTGGTTGCAACACCTTCAGTGGCACCCAAAGCACCCGCCGTGGTCAGGAATACCACATAGGTGGGAGAGTTGTCCAGGAAGCTGGACAGCGCGCCGGTGATCCAGAAGAACTTTACGGGGGAGTCAATTCCCAGTTCGCCGCCGTACGTGCGCAGCAGCGCCAAAGCCGGGATCATAGTGATAAAGATGCCGATGAACAGCTTGGCAACTTCCGCAATGGGACCCCACTCGAAGTCGTTCTTCTCGCGCAGCACGGGTTTCGTGGTGTACCAAGAAAGACCCGCCGCAATGGCAATCAGGATAATTTGCAAGAAGTAATTGAAGCCCAGATGGATACCTTCGTAGACATCAATGCCAATGACCTGGCCTTTTACATCCAGGAACGAATTGATTTGCGGGATGGTGCCATTCAGGATAACCGCAAGAATGATAAGCGCCAAAAACGCCACATTATGACCGCCCTCAATGCGGAAGGGAACGCGGCCCATGGCTTTGCGCTCAAGCTCCAAAGCTTCCAAGCCCTCTTTGCCTTCCTTCTTGATAAAATGGTTGTCAATCAGGGCAAACAGCACCAAAAGAAGAACGGTATTTAGAAGCAGAATGTGCCAGATATGCTCCATGGTCCACAAAAACGGCACGCCGCGTAAAAAGCCCAGGAACAGCGGCGGATCACCCAAAGGGGTCAGGCAGCCGCCCATGTTGGCAACAAGGAAGATAAAGAACACAATGATGTGCGTCTTGTTGCGGCGCCACACGTTTGCGCGCAGCACGGGGCGAATCAAAAGCATGGCTGCGCCCGTAGTGCCCACCCAGCTTGCCAGGAATGTGCCAATGGCCAGCATAATCACGTTATTGCGCGTAGTGCCGGGAATGGTGCCCGCCACATGGATGTTACCTGCGACAATGAACAGGCCCAACAGCAAAACGATGAAGGGAATGTAGTCAAGAACGACCGATTCCATAAGCTCGTAGCCGGTTTCGTGCATTCCGTAGGCAATGGTGAACGGAATCAGGAAAACAAGCGACCAGAAAATAGCAACATGCAGCTGATGGTGTTCCCACCATTCGGCAAGTTTCGTCAAAGGCAGAATCGCAATACAAAGGAGCATGCCCGCAAAGGGGATAATGCTCCAGATAGGTAGGGTAGCGCCAATATCCATGGAAGTCCTCCGATAGTTTGCATACTGCCTTAGTTTACTCTAACCCGCGTGTCGCTTATGTCTGTGTGCGAAATGTACCCCTAACTGTAACAAAAGCGAACCGTATTTGTTGAATTGCGGTTCTGCCTACGCTTTTGTTTTTGCAGGTCATATCACGTGTTAGTTGCATGAGCAGACAAACGTGTTGAAGCGGTCTTAGCGTCCAGCTTGCGTGTGTACGGGGAATGTCTGCAGTTATTCCTTCAGCAAATCGGCAAGGGTGACGCTGTCAATGTATTTCTCGATAACGGCATCAAGCCCGCGCCAAAATGATACGGTGGTGCATACGTCTTGCCGCGGGCAGGGAGTGCCCCCCTCCAAGCAAGAAACAGGCGCAGTTGATCCTTCTGCAGCACGCAGAACATCGCCCGCAAGGATGTTTTTGGGCTGGTCAGACAGGCGATATCCGCCATATTTACCGCGTGAACTGGTGATAATGCCCTTGTTCGAAAGGCAGCGAGCAAGTTGCTCCAAGTACTTCATGGAAACGCATTCCGCTTCGGCAATGTCTTTGAGCGAAACGGGTGCCTTCTTTTCTTTTTCCAGTTTTGCAAGGGCTATTACCATACGTAACGCGTAGCGGCCCTTTGTTGAAATGAGCATTGTTCCCTCCCAAGGAAAAGCGTTTCCTGTCATTCTACCACCAAACGTAGGGTGTCAAGCAAGGCTGCGCATAACAAATGCCGTGGTCGAAGCTGCATGATGGAAACGAGCAACCGATTGACAAGCCGATATGCGGCAAAACTGTCAACCTACGCGCTGGGAGCTTCAGGCTATTTGATAGCTTTTTGTTAGGAATTTCGCCCGTTTTGCTGGTTTTCTGTCAACAATGCGCGCCGTTTTGATGGCATTTTGTCAGGTTTTTGATAGCGGCGTTTCGTATGCTTCTTTTTATGTTTATGGGTTTGTTGCTGGTTGGACGCGGGCATGCAGCCGTGCTGCTTGTCGCGATGAGCGGTGTGCGAAGGGGGAAGGGGCGAAGCGTGTTTTCGCAAGTTGTTGGCGTAGCTATTACTGTAGGCGAAGTTGCCTGCTTGCTGGCGTTTTTGATGCTGGCGATTGCGATTTCTTGGTACGACATGCGTCATCGCATTGTTAAGCCACAGCTTTTGGCTGGTCTAGTGGTTGTATGGCTTTTGTCGGTGATGCTGACCGCATTGCAGCAAAGGGTTTCGTGCGCGCTGCTGTATGTTGCGCGTGGCGTAGTGGGCTTCGCGGGCGTTGCCGTGTGCTTGCTTCTTGCGGCGTTTACGTATGAACGCTTACGTGGGCGGGATTCATTTGGCGGTGGAGACATAAAGCTGCTTGCGGTTTTTGCGCTTTACCTGGGGTTTGAAGGTGCAATCGTGTGTTTGTTTGCAGCTTGTTCACTCATGTTGATCTTTATTGCAGGAAAAGCTTTGCTTCGGGTGTTTGTCGTTCGGCTTTCTGCTCGACCCGCTGCCAATTCCCATGAACGCCCGGCTGCGCTTTTGCCCCGCGATGCCACCTTCCCCTTCGCTCCTGCCCTTTGCTTCACGGCTGTTCTGTTGGTGCTCGCTTGATTGGAACGCTCGATTTTGTTGCGGATTATTGCGGAACGGTTCAATGCGAGGGAGTGTTGGTTCTTGGCGCTTCTTTTGCGATACGGCATTCGGGAAGGATGTTGGGATTTGATCAAGCGTGCTTATGTGTTTGAGTAAACTATCTGTTATACTGTATAACAGCAGATAGGAGGAGATATGAATACCATGGTTGCAGCCCGTGTTCCTATTGAAATAAAGGAGCAAGGGGATTCTATTCTGAAGAGCCTTGGATCGAACCCGACAGATTTGATAAACAAGGCATATGCATATGTTCTTAAGAATGGCTGTCTGCCCGGCGAAGATGATGCTTTGGGTAAAAAAGCCAATATAAGACGTTCTGTTTCACTTGGCATGATTCAGAATATGCGCTCCGTTTATGAAGGGATGTCTTTGCCCTTGGCGGATGCATGGGGTGAAAAGACCTTCAAAGAGATACGCGATGAACTTGAGGATGATCGCTATGCGCGTCTTGCTTGATACTTGCGTTCTTTTCGATATTCTTGCGCGCCGTATGTCATTCGAAGAATCTCTAAAGCTACTTATGCCCCATTCTTTCGGTGACCTGGAGTTATGGGTTTCCGCGAAATCATATACGGATATTTTCTACGTTATGAAAAAACAAGCAGCAAGTGCAGAAATACAAAAGGCATTTCGAAAAAGCTACAAGCAATTCAATATCTGCTCTGTTGACAAAGAGACACTTGAGAGAGCCGCTGAGCTATCCTGGCCCGATTTTGAAGACTGTCTTATTTCTGTATGTGCCGAAAAGATAGGGGCAGATGCAATAATTACGCGTGATGAAAAAGGGTTTGTTCTTTCGACGGTAGGGGCATGCTCTCCTGCGGAGGTTATGCAGCTGCTCCGAGACCACGGTATTCAATATGAAGAGATTGACTTTTAATCGGTCGACAGGAATTTTTAACCCCGGTATGCGCTTCTAGTGAACGCGCTGCTTTTTGGCGCTGCAAGCGCTTTGCTTGATAAAAAAAGGTTGATTTTCATCGTCATCCGAACACTTCCGGCGTGAACGGTGTTTTCGCAGTTAACGGGACGGGCGCTCGTGCG
>CAKTVK010000066.1 GCA_934623455.1 uncultured Eggerthellaceae bacterium
TGAGAGAACGTTGTATGGATGATGACCTGCGATAGCTTTATCGCCAAGGTGCTGGTGTAATCGTAATGGGTGCTGGTGTCTGGAATAGGTGCCAGCGCCCGGAACGGGTGCTGCTAAGCCCGGAACGGGTGCTATTACAGGGTGTAATAATCAAACGAACTCGTAATTTTCGAAATCAGCTGGCTGAGGATTTCCAGAGGAAAGGATTTCCGAGATGTAATCAAGATACCCCTTTCCGCCCTTAACCCTCATCTGAGTATCAAGTTTAATAGGAGACAATATCGAATCGCCCAGACTCTTCCGAATTCCCTCTGGACTTAAACAAGAGGGACCAACGGCCTGCAGCGGATCATAAAAGAAAACTGCCAGCTTACTTTGAGAAATAAGCCAATCCATTTGCGTCAATTCCGAAGCAAGACCCAATCTCTCGTTGGTTTTGTCGAAGCTCCCGAACTGAGTGCCCAAATTAACTCTCCGTTTCAGACGGTGAGCTTCATCAACCAAAACAATATCGAAGGGATTAGTGAAATCCTTGCCGCATCTATACTCGGATTTAGCGACATCAGCTGGAGCAATAATGTCGTCTTGGCTTAATCCAGATACCCCCTTGAAAGCCTGCCACAGCGTATTGCGAAGAGACGTGACCGGCTCAACAATTCGTACATTGAGGTTTTTGTAGACAGGATCGTCTTTTAACATCTTCAGCAAATAAATCGCCAATATCGTCTTACCGGTTCCCGGCATCCCCTCAACCACAATGGGTTTTGCCGAGTCAAGACTGTTCCCTATAGACAAGTAAATGCTGTCCAGCGCAACCCTCCGATCAACCGTAAGGCTTTTAAACGGAGAGTATTTAAATACTTCCGATTCCTCAATTTCATCCAGCGCATGATCCGCAAGCCCAAGAACACGCAATTCTTCCCATAGCGCTTTGAACATCTCCGCATACTGAGCCTTAGAGAAATAATTCGTATCGGTCATGCCGTCATTTTTGTTGGTGAGACAATAACGGCGATCACCGTGCATGTGCCCAATAAGCTTGTGCTCGTAGTCGGTGATAACCGAGGAATTAAATTCTTCGTTGAAGATGACGTTCACCGTCGTGAAACCCTTCTTCTCCTCATTTACGCCGTGCTGGCTCATCCTCGAAGCAACACTGGTTGTCTGGCCGACATACGCGGTAGTCTCAGTTGCAAGAATATAAACCATAGGCCAGTTGTAAATTTTATCTTCATCGAGGCTCACAAGAGCATAGTCCATCTGCTCACCGTGTTTAAAAGGAAAGCGATCGATGATAAAGGGAGCGCCTTTTGGCTCCAAGGCTTTTTCGTCTGTTTCGATGGTAATCATAACTCGGTGTACTTTCGGGACGTTCCCCTTGCCTTATCAACGGGATATTTGGCAGCATTTTTATCAATCTTGTCGTTTACCGCCTCAAGCAAGTCGATGCCAAGCCTATCAGCCAGAAGAATGCTGTAATTCACTACATCCGCTAGCTCATCGATCATAGCATCCCTGTTCTTGGAAGCTTCAAGATCCGACCCCGACCACTGAAAGCATTCCAGCAGTTCAGAAGCCTCAAGACTAATGGAGATCGCCAAGTCTTTGGGGCTGTGAAACTGCGCCTAATCGCGCTCATCACGAAAAACCAAAGCCTTTGTTGCAACATCTTCATACTTCATGGAAGTTCACCCCAAAATGCGTTGAATCTAATCATATATAGAAGCTACCGATTATCACCTTATCAACAAGCTGCAACAATAGCAACACGCAAGCAAAATCGCAGCAGCAAGCGCTGAAACTACCATGCGGCTCGCTGGTGAACAAGCGCCTCAATTCGTACAAGGTCTCGCTCGGGATAGAAGGAATAAATAAGATCGAAGGGATTCACCGCAACTTTGCGCACCCCGCTGCCGAATGAAAGCTTTATCGACTCGGGGAGGTTAGCACTGCCAAACTCTCCGAACGCCGCAATGTTGTCCAAGTCAGCAAGAATACGCGCCTCGAGCCGAGGCGATTCCACAAGCGCAAAATCCTCGACAAAACGCTCCGAAAACTCAAGCCGTGGCATGAAGCATCTCTCGCTTCTTCGCAACAGCCGCTAGCATATCGGCTTTAGAAGAATAAAAACGACCCTCTTCGAAGTCCTTGCGAGATTCCGCAAGCGCGCTCTTTAAACGAGCTTCATAAAGGGCATCTTCAACCGCTTGATTAATAGACTGCTCGAATACGTCCTCGGACATAAAAACGTATTTGCCCCACCCGTTTTCCGTAATATGTACGACCTCGCGGTCGGCGCGCGCCTTGATTTCTCGTTGCTGATTTTTCAGTGCAGTCGATGGATATATCGCAGACATAGCCGCCTCCTAACGCGCAGATTCATAATAAACTCAATTACGAACCTAATTAAGAACCCATTAAAGTATCTTAATTGTATCTTCTTTTGAGGCTTACGTGATTCGGAATCTACGATTAGCAGCAAGAAGCCAAGTACTTGGTTTGGCGCCACGAGCGTTAATGGCTACAGCCACGAATGAACAGACTGGATCAAGCGGGAGCAACCGCAGAGGAAGTCGCAAAATGTTGACAAAAGGTGGGGTAATTTGTCAACAAAGAGGGTGCTATTTAGCCTGGTTGCGGCAGAGTTTGAACGTAAGGTTGCGTGTTAGGGGGTCGGCGGAGTTCAAGATGACTGCAACACGCTGCGCCAGGCGATACAACGTGCCGCTCTCTTCGCCCGTAAGCGTATGATGCACGCCATCGAAGATGAAATACTCCTGGCCCAGCTCTTTGAGCGGCAACAACCCTTCCGCCGTGTTATCAAGTCGCACGTACACGCCATACGATGCCACGCCGGAAATCGTCGCAGAAAAGCTCTGCCCCACGAACTGCTGCATGTATTCCACCAGCAAATACTCGTGCGATTCGCGCGAGACCTTTTCAGCCAAGCGCTCCATTTTCGAGGAATGCTCCGCCAGCCACGCAAGCTGAGACACCTCTTGCGACACCGCTTTCTTCTGCTCGGGCGGCAACGCGCCCAACCGACGCTTCTCTAAATGCGCCTTCAGCATACGATGTACCACCAAATCAGGATAACGCCTGATGGGACTTGTGAAATGCAAGTATTCATCGGCCGCCAAGCCAAAATGACCCTCGCACGTAGGGCTATAGACGGCTTGCTTCATGGCGCGCAGCATTACGTTGGACACCAGCTCTTCTTCCGCGCGCCCACGCGAAAGTTCAAGCACTTTTTGAATCTGAAAACTGTTGCCTTGCGAGAACAGCATTTTGTTGACCTGGGAAAACCAGGGGAATTCCTCAAGCAGCGGCACAAGCGACGCGCAATTCATAGGAAGCGGCGCCTCATGCACGCGGAACAGACCGGGAATACCGTTCTCGATTAAATAATGCGCAACAGCCTGATTCGCCATGAGCATGGCTTCCTCGACGAGCTGCGTTGCGTTGTTCTTCTCATGCAGCTCAACCGCAATAGGTTCGCGCTGCTCGTTCAGCTTCATCTTTGCTTCTACCTGGGAAAATTCGGAGGCACCTAGCTTTTGGCGACGCTTGCGACGCATTTGCGCAATGGCATCCAGCGCGAAAAGCCGCTGCTCAATGCTCGCGAACGCCTCCGCACCCGCAGCCGCAACACCACCAGCGCCGCCAACGCCGCCAACGCACGCCCCCGTCGCCAGCAAATCGCGCACTTCCGCATAGTTCATGCGACGACGCGACTCCATAAGCGCAGGGTAAATGTCAACGCCTACCACTTCCGCTTGCTTATCAAGATACAAGTCAACCGTCATGCAACGGCGCGCCACGCCCGGTTTCAGCGAGCAAATATCGTTCGAAAGCTCTTCAGGCAACATGGGCAACACGCGATCAACCAGATACACGCTGGTCGCGCGGCGGCGCGCATCTAAATCGATCGACGAATCCCAAGGAACATAATGCGCCACATCGGCAATGTGCACACCTAAACGCCATGCAATACGCGCACCACCAGTGCCAACACGCCCGCGGGCAACATCGCCCCCCGCACGTTCAAGCGAAAGCGCATCGTCGAAATCTCGCGCGTCTTCCGGATCGATGGTAAACACCACGCGGTCGCGAATATCACGATACCCGTGGCTCAACGCGTCAAGCTCGTCAACGCACACATCTTGCGCTTGAGCCTGCGCGCCTTCGGAAAACACCGTTTCCAAGTTGTTCCGCTCAATCAGCGCGTCAACAATGAAACGCTGCTTTTGGCCTTCGTCAAGCACTTCCTCGATAACACCGGTAGCCGCCGTGCGCCCTGTAGGAAACGTTGTGATGCGCACGCGCACCAGCGCGCCATCGGGAATGGTCAGGTTATCTTTGCGCAGTGTGAAAATGTCGTGCTGCATGCGATAATCAAGCGGCACGACCACACCGAACGGCTCAACCACATCGTAGCGGCCCACCACCGTCTCATGCGCGCGATCGATAACGCGCACCACGCGTGCAGCGGGACTTTCCTTGCTTGACACCCATTGCAGTTTATCCTGGTCGTAAACAGAATTTCGCCCCTGCGTTTTATGAGGAAGCGGCGCAACTTCAACCAAATCGCCATCGAACGCGCCGTTCATCTTTTTCTCGGGAACGAAAAACTCCCCTTCTGATGTGCGCACGAATCCGTAGCCATCGGCATACACCGTAAGCGTGCCCGTGGGGTACATCTGCGCACTGCGGCGCACATGAGCGCGAGAACGACCCATGTACTAGTACCTATTTTGCGAAGCGGCCATATCCACGGCCAGGGACTTCTGATTGTCGGCATCGCCTTCCAGCGAAACGTGAATATCGGGCGAAATACCCGAACCGTCAATCTCATAACCCAGCGGCGTCTTGTACTTTGCCGCCGTGTAGCGCAGCGCGCCACCGAAAGAAAGCTCACGCGTGACCTGCATCGTGCCCTTGCCCATAGTGGTGTCGCCCACAATCGTGGCGCGCTTGCTATCTTGAAGCGCACCGGCAATCACTTCTGCAGCAGCCGCGGTCTTATCGTTGACCAGCACATACAGCGGCGCATCGGTGATAGCGGCGCTCGACACGGCTTTCGTGGTAGTCGCGCCGTTCGAGTCAATTTGCACAATCGTGCCGCTCTTCATGAACAAGTTCGCAATATCAACCGCCTGCGTAAGATAGCCACCCGGGCAATCACGCAGGTCAAGTACGAATGAAAGCGCACCCGAAGCCGCAAGGGATTTCACCGCATCGGATACCAGCGAAGAAGAATTCTGCGTGATTTGGGCAACCTTGATAACGCCCACGTTTTCGTTAGTCAACTCAGTCTCAACGTTCTTCTCTTTGTACTGCGAGCAGTGGAGCGTTACCGTGAATTCTTCGCCACTTTCCGCACCCGTTGAGCTGGGACGACGCCATGTAGTTACCACAGAGCTACCCGCCTCGCGAAATATCGTGTTATTCACTTCGCTGGCTGTCATGCCTTGAGTGCGCGTGCCATCGATTGCCACAATAACATCGCCTATTTGAACGCCCGAGCCAGCCGCAACGGAATCGGCAAACACGTCGGCTGCATAGACCTTCTCGCCCTGCTCCGCGAAAATTACGCCAATACCCACGTAATCGGTCGTAGATAAATCCTGCAGGAATTTCTGATAGCGCTCGCTGTCCAAATAACGTGCGTACGGATCTTCGATATCCGCCAGTAACGCGTTGATCAGCGACGTTGTTGCCACGTTCAAATCGTACTCGTCAAGGCTTTCCTTCTCTAGCGTGCCCTGCACTTCCGCAATACGCGCCGCAAGCGAGTCGTACGTATTTCCCGAAATCGTCTGTCCCGGATTGACTTGCGTGCTGGTGGTAGCGCCAATGCCCAAACGCTTCATCAAAGGCTCGTTACCACGCAGCAAAAAACCACCCGCGAACGCGATTGCGAAAACCAAAATAACCGTGAAAATACGCGCCGCCCGTCTCACCTGCATGTTTTCGAGACGGGCTGCATTTTGCTCACGTTTTGTTTCACCGTGCTTTGCCATGTTGACTGACCTGTGCTGACTACACCTTCAAGTGGCGGCGCATGGAGAACGCCGAACCCAAAAGACCAATAACCAAACCAGCAACTACCAGAGCTACATAAATAACGGCAATGGTATTCACCGACATTTCCATGGGCAGCCACGCGAACGTGTTCGCCAACTGCGTAAGGCCGAAGCGGCGCACCAGCTCAAGCACCAGAATGGCCAACACGGAACCCAGTAGCGAATGAATTGCGGCTTCCATAAGGAAGGGCCCACGAATGAAGCCGTTAGAAGCGCCCACCAAACGCATGATGGAGATTTCCTTGCGGCGCGCCATAATGGCCAAGCGAATGGTGTTGTTGATGAAGATCAGCGCGATGACAATCAGCAACACGATAACGGCAACGCCGATATAGCGAGCGTAATTAATCACCGACAGCAAACGCTCAACGGTCTTCTGGCCGTATTTCACGGAATCGGAAGGGTCGGCAGTATTATCGCAAATTTTGGCAAACGTGGAGTTCGACTCAATCTGCTCGGCAATCGTGATGACCTGCTGAGCATCCGACAGCGAGACATTCACCGATGCCGGCAGCGGGTTGCTTCCTTCATCCAGCTGATCAACAATTTCCGGGTTCGCAACGGAGCCGCGGAAGTTCTCCAAAGCCTGCTCCTTCGTGGTGAAGCTTACGCTCTCCACGCCATCAAGACCTTTCAGCCAATTCTCGAATTGCGTGACTTCCGTAGACGATTCCTTGTAGTTATCGCCAATGTAGCACGTGATGGAAATCTCGCTTTCAACGGATTCCACAATGTTGTTTACCACCACGCCAGCCATGAAGAACACGCCGATCATAACGAGCGACAGGAAAATGGTGATGATAGAACCAAGCGCGGTTGACAGGTTACGCTTAAAACCAACCAGCGCCTCTTTGATGAAATATGCAAAACTACGCATCGAAACCGTACACCCCTCGATCTTGGTCGCGCGTCAAATGTCCTCGATCCAACGCAATAACGCGGCGGCGCATGTTGTCTACCATCTCGCGGTCATGCGTTGCCACCAGCACCGTTGTACCCGTGCGGTTAATGCGCTCCAGCAAATCCATAATGCCGCGCGAGGTTTGAGGGTCAAGGTTTCCCGTGGGTTCATCGCAAATCAGCATAGGAGGCCTGTTCACAATAGCACGCGCAATGGAAACGCGCTGCTGCTCACCACCAGAAAGCTGGTCAGGCATTTTGTTCATTTTCTCCTGCAAGCCAACTAAGCGCAGAACTTCAGGCACCTGCGTTTTGATAACGTGGCGGCTCTTGCCGATTACTTCCAGCGCAAACGCGACGTTCTCGAACACCGTTTTGTTGGGAAGCAGCTTGAAGTCCTGGAACACACAGCCGATGTTGCGGCGCAAATACGGCACGCGCCAGTCGCGCATGGTGGACAAGTCCTCGTTCGCGATGTAGATATGACCGCTGGTGGGCTTGACTTCGCGCGTGATGGTCTTGATGAAGGTAGATTTACCGGAACCAGAATGGCCCACCAAGAACAGGAACTCGCCCGCGTAAATCTCCAAGCTCACGTCTTCCAACGCAGGCTTGTTCGGCTGAGCAGGATATACTTTTGTTACGTGATCAAATACAATGACCGGGCTTCCTTGGCGCTGCGGCGCAGGAACTGCTTCGAGCTTGGGCAGCGTGGATGTTAGGTCGGGCTTTCTTGAAGAAGCCAGCTGACCAGCACGCGGGGCGGTTGCGGGACGCGCGTGAGAAGCACGCACCTTTCGCACCTGACCGGTGGTCTGACCAGCGGCATCACTCACATTTTGATTATCTGTCACAGAATGCTCCGTTCGTATAATGTTCGCTGAGACAATCAGATTTTAGCAGACTAGTGACGAGCCATAACATTTTTCACAGCTTCAACAATGGCGGCTGCGTCAAGCTTGAAGTACGCCATAAGCTCCTGGAACTCGCCCGACTTGCCGAAACGATCTTTCATGGCAACGAATTCGCACGGTGTGGGGCGCTTCGTTGCAAGCAGTTCGGACACTGCGCTGCACAGGCCGCCGTACTGGGAATGCTCTTCGGCAACCACAACGCAACCCGTCTTTTCCACAGAAGCAAGAATAGTCTCTTCATCAAGCGGTTTTACCGAGAAGGCGTCAATGACTTCAGCAGAAATCCCCTGTTCGGCCAACAGATCGGCAGCAACAAGTGCTTCGCGGATCTCAACGCCGTTCGCAACAATGGTCACATCGGTGCCTTCGCGCAGCACGTAGGCACGACCGAGCTCAAGCTCTACGTCGTCGGCGTACACGCACGGCACCGTGGCGCGACCCATGCGCACATACACGGGGCCAGGGGTCTGCGCGGCAAGGCGCAGCGCAGCGCGGGCAGCAGCGTAGTCGGCGGGTACAAGCACCTTCATGTTCGGCAGCACGCGCATCAGGGCAACGTCTTCGAGCATCTGGTGCGTGCCGCCATCGGGGCCCACGGAAATGCCAGCGTGCGTGGGAGCAATCTTCACGTTCAGGTTGCCGTAGCACACGGTGTTGCGAATCTGATCGTAGGCGCGACCCGTGCCGAACACGGCGAAGGAACCGGTGTAGACAATGTTGCCCGTAAGAGAAAGACCTGCGGCAACATCAATCATGTCCTGCTCGGCAATGCCGCAGTTGAACAGGCGCTCGGCGTTTTCCGGACATGCCTGCGCAAACTTCTTCGTGGTGGTGGACCCGGTCAAGTCGGCGTCAACCGCAACAACGGGAACGCCTTCTGCGGCGAGCTCCGCCAGCGTTACGCCAAACGCCGCACGCGTAGCTTTCTTCTGAGCAGATTGCTCTGCGGTGGCCAATTTAACCATTGCAAATCACCTTGCCTGCTTCTTCCAATTCCTCCAAAGCCTGAGCGGTCTGCTCCGCATTCGGTGCAGAACCATGCCAGCCTGCTTGATTCTCCATAAAGGAAACGCCCTTGCCCTTGATGGTTTCCGCAATAATGACATGCGGCTTTCCATTGCAGTCAGCTTTTAGCGCTTGCAGAAGTTCCACCAAGGCATCCACATCGTGACCGTTGACCGTATGCACATCCCAGCCGAATGCGGCGAATTTTGCGCGTAGATCTTCGGGACTGCATACGTTTTCAATATTGCCATCGATCTGCAGATGGTTGTGGTCAACGATCGCCACCAAGTGGTCGAGCTTTTGGTGCGCAGCAAACATGGCCGCTTCCCAAACTTGGCCTTCCTGCGTTTCGCCATCGCCCAAAATGGCGAAAACGTGCGCGTCGTTTTTCGCCAGACGCAGGCCGCAGCACATGCCGGCGCACACCGACAGGCCCTGGCCCAGCGAACCGGTGGAAACCTCCACACCCGGCAGCAAATTCATATCAGGATGGCCCTGCAAGCGGCTTCCCAGCTTGCGCAGCGTCTTGAGCTCTTCGCGCGGGAAATAACCAGCGTGCGCCAACGTAGCATATAAAGCCGGCGCGGCGTGACCTTTCGCCATGACAAAGCGGTCGCGGCTCTCCATCTGGGGATTTGACGCATCGTAGTTCAGCACACCCCCAAAATAAAGCGCCGTCATGATGTCGGTGCACGATAACGAGCCACCCGGGTGGCCGCTGCCCGCTTCCGCGATCATCGCCACGATATCCTTGCGAATCTCGTTGGCCTTCAACTCCAACTCTACCGTCATTGCGAAACCCTCCACTTATGATATCCGATGACAAACTCATCCAAATCGCCGTCCAGAACCGAATCCACATTACTGGTTTCTACGCCCGAACGAACGTCTTTGACCAACTGATAAGGATAAAGCACATAATTGCGAATTTGGCTGCCAAATGAATTCTCCATGCGTTCACCGCGAAGTTCATCCAGCTCATCGGCGCGCTTTTGCTGCTCCAGCTCGTAGAGGCGAGCACGCAACACTTTCAGAGCCGCTTCCTTATTCTGCAATTGAGATTTTTCATTTTGGCACGTGACCACAATTCCCGTGGGAATATGCGTCAAGCGCACGGCGGAATCCGTGGTGTTCACGCACTGACCGCCCGGACCGCTTGAGCGGTACACATCTACGCGCACGTCGTTCATGTCCAGGTCAACGGCAATGTCGTCGGGCAAAACCGGCAGCACTTCCACACTGGCAAACGTCGTTTGACGGCGCGCTTTCGCATCGGTGGGGCTAATGCGCACTAGGCGGTGAACGCCCATTTCGCTGCGCAACATGCCGTAAGCGTTGCGCCCTTCCACCTGAAACGAGGCGCGGTCCATGCCAATGCCTTCGCCGGGCACAACATCCAAATCGCGCACGCGCCAGCCTTTCGAGGCCGCATAGCGCGTGAGCATACGGTACAGCATTTCGGTCCAGTCCTGCGCCTCAAGACCGCCCTGACCTGGGTTGACGGACACAATGGCATCGCCACCATCAAACTCGCCCGAAAACCACGATTGCACTTCCAAGTCATCAAGAAGCTGATCAAGCGCATCGAGCGCATGGTCGAATTCCTCCGCGAACGCCTCGTCTTCTTCCGCCAGCTCGCTTGCTGCTTGCGCATCGGAAAGCAGCTGTTCGGCGCGCTTATATTCTGCAATGGTGTCGCGCACGTCGCTTGCC
>CAKTVK010000067.1 GCA_934623455.1 uncultured Eggerthellaceae bacterium
GATGGCAAGATCTTTGTTTCGCCTGTTGAGGAAGTTGTTCGTATCCGTACGGGCGAGCGCGGAGGCGCGGCGCTGTAAGGGGAAGCCGCTGCAGCAGCGCAGCGTTGGAAGTGGCGCGCCACCGGCAATGCGCTAGGCAATGCGCCAGCAACGCAGGTGCCGCGGATGTGTGGTAGTGCGGCGTTGTAAGGGGATGAAGCGTTGCGGTGCGATCGCGCTGAAGCCGTAGCCTGCCGAAAGCTGCAGTGAACATATCATAACTCGGAGTAAGAAGCCGCCGGGTGGAAGCTGTCTTGGCATCGATGAAGTATCGATGACGACCAGTGGAAACTCGACGGCTTTTTTTGTAACTTTTAACCTTGCTGCTATATTGCGGAAAACAAGCGTGGTAGCATGAAAAGTCTTGTTTCGGACTGGTGGTTTTGCGAGGGTCTTGACTGGTGCACCAGAGTTGGCGCCCGTTGACCGCCGTTATCGGTTGGGTTCTTCGCCTTGGGCTTCTTGAGCTGGCTCTTCGAGTCTTCCTTCGCTGTTTTTGAACCATCGGTCACAAACGGAAAAACATATGAACGCGTTGCAAATTATGCAAAGGCAAGGAGTTGTCTATGTGCGGAATTGTGGGTTACACGGGAACGCAGGCTGCTGCTCCCTTTTTGATCGAGGGCT
Organism: uncultured Eggerthellaceae bacterium; assembly: GCA_934623455.1. GTDB lineage: Bacteria > Actinomycetota > Coriobacteriia > Coriobacteriales > Eggerthellaceae > CAKUOV01. Next base: position 667 of record CAKTVK010000067.1, read on the forward strand.
TGAAAAAGCTGGAGTATCGTGGATACGACTCTGCCGGCGTGGCCATTATGGAGCCCGAAGGGCTGCGTGTGGTGCGTCGCAAAGGGAAAGTCGCGGCGCTTGAGCAGTCGGTGGAAAGCATTCGCCTGACGGGCACGTGCGGCATTGGTCACACGCGTTGGGCCACGCATGGCAAGCCAAGCGAGGCAAACGCGCATCCCCAGACATCGTGCGATGGCTCCATTGCGGTGGTTCATAACGGCATCATCGAAAACTTTGCCGAACTGCGAGAAAAATTAGAGGGCGAAGGACATCGCTTTGCCAGCGCAACCGACACCGAAGTAGTGGCTCACCTGGTGGAACGCGCATACGACGGCGATCTTCTTGCGGCTGTTCGTGCTGCAACGGAATGCATCAATGGCGCGTATGGTCTGGCGGTAACGTGCGCGGCCCAGCCCGGCGTTATTGTGGTTACGCGCAAGGACAGTCCGCTGGTGGTAGGACGCGGTGCAACCGGCTCTTATGTGGCAAGCGATATGATTGCCCTGTTGGAGGCCACACGCGACATCGTTATTCTGGAAGACGGCCAATTTGCCCAGCTCACGCCTATGGATATCACATATTACGATGCAAACGGCAACAAGATTGAGCCTTCCGTGACTCATGTTGACTGGGATGTTGATACCGCCGAAAAAGGCGGCTATCCCGATTTCATGCTGAAGGAAATCCACGAGCAGCCGCGCGTTATCCGCGACACACTGGCGGGTCGTATGGTGGGCGGCCACTTGAGCATTGACGAGCTTGATATGACTACTGAGGAACTGAACCTGGTGGAGCGCGTGACCATCATCGCGTGCGGCACGAGTTATCACGCGGGCCTGGTTGCCCAAAAGCTCATCGAGCATTGGGCGCGTATCCCTACCACGGTGAGCGTGGCAAGCGAATTCCGCTACGATGACCCCATTATCACACCCACAACGCTGGTGGTTGCGGTGAGCCAATCAGGCGAAACGGCCGACACGTTGGCCGCCATTCGCGATGCGCGCGTGAAAGGCGCGAAAGTGTTCGGTATCACGAATGTGGTGGGCAGCCCCGTGGCACGTGAGAGCGACGGTGTGATTTACACGAAAGCGAACAAGGAAATTGCGGTTGCGTCCACGAAGAGCTTCTTGGGCCAGGTAGTCAGCTTGACGCTGCTTGCCATGTTGCTTGCCCAGGCAAAAGGGCGCATGCGCTCTTCGGAGATTCGCGCGCTGTTCCGCGAGTTGGCGGAAACGGCGCAGCAAGTCGAGGAAATCCTGTCCGACACATCGGCCATTGATGAAGCGGCACGTGCGTGCGTGGATGCTACGAGTGCGTTGTTCATCGGGCGCGGCATGGGCGCGGCGACCAGCTATGAAGGCGCGTTAAAGTTGAAGGAGATCAGCTACCTGCACGCGGAAGCATATGCGGCGGGCGAAATGAAACACGGACCTATCGCGCTTATCTCCGACGGCTTCCCCGTGATTGCCATTGCAACGCGCGGGCCGGTTTATGACAAAGTGGTCAGTAATTTGCAGGAAGCCCGTGCGCGCGGTGCGAAGATTGTGGTTGTTGCCACGGAAGGCGACGAGGACATCAAGGCGCATGCCGATTACGTGATTTACATTCCGAAAGTGCGCGATTGCTTCATTCCCATTACGGCCAGCGTTCCGTTGCAGCTGTTCGCGCGTTCGATTGCGTTGCTGCGCGGATGCGACGTTGACCAGCCGCGTAACTTGGCGAAGAGCGTGACGGTGGAATAGGCGGCGCATGGCGGCGCGGTGCTTGCGCCTGTCGCAGTAGGGCGATCGGGTGGTACGCGGTGTCATTGTGCGTTGCCCGCGTGTGCGGCGGCGGTGCATCCCGCGATTCCGGCAGAGAATACTACGCACAAATGCGGTAATCGTGGCGTGCGGCGGTGCGGTCGTTGTAAAATAGGCACGATTCTTAAACTGGCGCGAAAGTTGCGCGCGGAAGAGCGGGCGATGCTTGCTTGTGCGCGACTTCGACTGAGTGGTTTCGTGTCTTCCATGAAAAGGAGCTTCTTGTATGGCGCTGATTAGTTGCCCTGAATGCGAACATCGGATTTCTTCTTACGCGGTGGCGTGTCCGAACTGCGGGTTTCCGCTTGCGATGCTTGAGCAGCTGAAAAGCGATCGAGCGGGAATCGCGGGCGCCGCATTGTCGGTTGCGCCTGAGTCTGATACGGCCGCTGCTGCAAAGAAAGCGATTCATACTCCTATGACCAGGGGCTCTTTTGTTACCATGGGCAGCTGGGGCGGCGAAGACATTGAGTGGTTCGCGCTGCATTGCGATGATGAGAAGGCGCTCGTTCTTTCTGTTCACGGCATTGATTGCCGTCCGTATAACGAGTTGGACGTGAACGTTGATTGGCAGGGAAGCTCCATTCGCAAGTGGCTGAACAGCGAGTTTTTGCAAGGTGCTTTCACGCCCGAGGAACGTGCGCGCATTTTGGTAAGCAACGAAGACGGCGTGACCACGAAAGGCCACGAGAATCTTACGGAAACACTGGCGCGCGAAAAAGTGTTCCTGCTATCCGTTAATCAAGCGAATCGTTTCTTCGATAAGCCTGAACAACGCATTTGCACGTGCACGGATTTCGCGAAGAAGCGCGGCGTGTGGCTGGATGAGGGCGATGTTTGCCGCTGGTGGCTGCGCACGCCCAGCGAAAACCCCAACCATGCGTGCCTGGTGCTGAGCGATGGCAGCGTGTTCACGTACGGTTGCTTCGTGGATAACGACAAGTACGCAATTCGTCCCGCGTTCTGGCTGGCACGCTAGCGAACATGCTGGGTTGTGCTGCCGGCAAACGAGTAGCACAACCGTAGCTAAACTCAATCAAGAGCTTCATAGTCCGCCCGTTTCCCTTCTGCAATTTCCTCTTTGTAATCCCAGTCGGGCGGAAGGCTGATTGTTGCGCGTGATGCGTTAATTTTCGAAACGGGTTCGCATTCTTGCTGGTCAATCGAAGTGTGCGCTTTTCCGCAGGTCAGAATCCAAGAAGTGGGTGTAACGGGGGAGTGGGGGCATCCTTCGCAGGTGTTTTTGTCGCAGTGACGACGCGACGTTAGCGTGCTTGCGAGCGCTGGGTAATCGGTAGTGCAGGCGGCAACATTCGCGGGCATGCCCTCCATTTGGGCGCAGACCATGGAGGCGATTTGTTTCATGCCCAGCGCGGAGGGATGCGTGTTGTCAACAGACTCGTAATCAACGCCAAATGCGCGCACGTCGGCAACGTGAGCACCTGCTTCTTGTGCGCATACGCGGATTGCTTCGTTATATTCGTCCAGGTCAATGCCGCGAACGCGATAGATGAACAGCGGACTTGAAGCGGGGGATTGGGAAGCGGTGCGGTTGCTTGCCGTTGCGTCGGTTGTGTCTGTCGCGCTTGCGTCTTCCGCATCTCCCGTAAAAGCAGGCGCGAGCGTCAAGCACCAGATTTGAGCATCGGGCGCCACGGTGCGGATGTTGTCAAGCATTGTCGCATATGCGCTTTTGAACCGCCGGATTGCGACATTGTCAACAGTGAGCAAAACGGGTTCTTGTCCACCTAGGTCCTGGGGATTTGCGCTACGCGAGGCACTGTTGCCCATAACCTGGTTGCGCGCGCTGCCCCATCCGTAATCATTGATGCCCATAAATACAAGCACGACCTGGGGTTTTTCTCCCTCGATGCCAATCAGACCCTCTGCGCGTTCAGCCGAGCAGCCTGCAGGAAAGCCGAATCCTTCTACGGTGGATCCGGAAAACGACGAGTTTGCTACCAGGTGTCCGCCGAAATGAGCGATGACCTGACCCCACCACGTTGCGTCTTCGCTGTTCACGCTAGGAATGGAGACTTCCCCTTCGTAATGGCAGCGCCACCTGGGAGGAATGAAGCCGCCCAGCGTGCTTATGGAGTCACCCATAATGGAGAAGCCGGCATCGTGGGGGATGGGGGAGGCCTTGATTGCTTCCTTGCCTGTTTGATTCGTTGGAGCAGCCGTAAAAACAGTGTCCCGAACTGCGGGTTCGTTGTCTGCGGCGGTGTTGGTGGTGTTGCTTATTGCGTTCTTCGCGCTTGATGCTGTCATATGCTTCTCTCGGTTCCGTGTTTTTGGTTGGCGGTCGGCAAGCCTGCGCGTCTTTTGCTTGCGGGCTTCTTCCCGTTTCCTTCTGTTGCTTGTTGAGTAGGGACATTTTATCCGACATCGTGCGTTCAATGTTGCTTTGAGGTAACTATATTTGCGTCTGCATCGAAAAAGAAAAGCTGCGCTGTTGCGGCACTGTTGTTGTGGCAAAGAGGAGTTATAGGGCGCAAGAGGGGGTTGCTGGGCATAAGGAAGGGCGCCTGCAGCCTATGTTGCAAGCACCCTGAAATGCTCAAAGCTATGCGGCGAAGCGGTGTGCGCCAAACGGTGATGGTGCAACCATGAAGCGCGCGTCGTCTTCTACAGCAAGAACAAAGCGAAGATTGCCGAGAGGACACCCACGATGGACTCGCCGCCCAGCAGGCCTGATGCAATAACCAAGCCGGTTTGCTCGGACTGTGCCTTGCGCTCCTCCTGCTCTTCGGCGGAAAGCGAAGCGCGACGCGATTTCGCGATGGCATCGTAAGCCAGCTTGATGATGCAGCCCAAGAACGCCGTGAACGAAAGGTAGAACGGCAGGTAAATGCCCAGGCCGATCATCATGGACGGACCGCCCACGCAGTGCAACGCGAAGCCAGCCACAATGCCAACAATGAATGCCGGCAGGCAGGAGATGCCGCCAACCAGGTTTGCAACAACGCTTGCTTGTGCAGAAACGAATTCTTTGCCAGGGCCGAAAGCATCGGGGCCGAAGTTCGATACCAGCGCGTACAGCGCGATTGCGGAAATGAATGCACCCAGGATGCCGCCGATTGCCTGGCCGATGAGCTGGGCTTTCGGGCTGGTGTCAATGATATGACCAGCTTTGAAGTCGTTCATGACGTCGCCACCCAGGCCGCAGGCGATAGCGATGACCGCCGCCACGAAGAACAGCTGCATTTGGGGCGTGTCGCCGAACGCAGCAACAATAAGCAGCACAATCAAGCCGAAGATTTCCATGGGGTCGATGCCCGTTTGACCAACTGACTGAGCCGCCATGGCTACGGTAACGAACGAGAACAGCACGATAACGATGCTCGAGATGGGGCCGATTCCCGCAATCATGCACAGCGCGAGCGCGATGACCGCTGCAACCAGCGCAATGATGCCAGCCGTGAATTTTTCTTTGCCATTGGCGTTCTGAGCTGCGGATTCTTTAGCAGCTGCGGCTTTTTTGCCCTTGTTGTTGCGAATGGCGCGGAAGATGATGTCCTTTACCACAACGGCCAGACCGAAGCCGATCATCAGGCCCATACCCAGGCAGCTGTTGATGCTCTGGCCTTCAACAACGCTGAACAGGCCGGCAGCGGAACCGCCCGCTACAATGACGACCTGCGCCAGCGCGCCCGAGAACCATGCGATCATGGCGGCCGTGCCTACCAGGAAGCCAACCGAGAGCATCATGGGGCTCAGGTAGATGCCGAAGATGACGCCGGGGATGGTGACGTTGCCCAGAGCCATGGCGGGGATAGCGCCCAAAACGTCGCGCAGAGCTGCGAAAACGCCCGCAAAGCCCATGGCGCCGAACAGCTGTGCGCCCACCTTGCCGCCGCTATTGCCCGCGTACAGCGTTTCGGCAGCAGCTTGGCCCATGGGGAACTCCAGCTCTTCTTCCTCGATGAAGCGACGACGCAACAGTCCGCATGCAACCAGGCCCAGCAACACGCCGGCAAGTGCGATGAGGATCATTTGCGTCAGCGAGACATCGCCTGCGCCCAGCATCCAAATGCCGGGGATGGTGAAGGCAAGACCGCCAGCAACCATGGCGCCGGCAGACATGATGGTATGGGTAACGTTTGCTTCGTTCAGCGAACGCGACTTCAGAGCGCGCAGGAAGAACAGCGAGATGAGCGCCGCAAAAACAATCGGCCAGGGGAGGGCGCCCATTTTCAGGGCAGTGTACAGAGATGCGGCAGTGATCACTACGCAGCCAATGCATCCAATGATGATGCTGCGAAGGGTGAGTTGCCCTTTAGTGCTTTCCATATTTCTTTTTCCTTCTTTCCGTATATCCGCTTCCCCTTTTGGGAAGTCGGGTTACGCCGCGTAGTATACAATAGAAGGACACGCTTGGATGCGTGAATGTTGGATATTTGTGGATGTGTGACTATCGGACGGTGCTGGTAATGAGTGAAGAAAATGGAGAGAAGTGCCTGCTTGCAGTGCAGCTGGGCAATGCAGAGACAAGCTGCGGCGTGTTTGTGCGTGGGCAGCTGGTGGCGCATTGGACCACGGCTACGCGCGTTCGTGCTACCTCTGATGAACTGGAGGCGGGGTTGCGCATGTTTCTTGCCTCGAAGGATGCGCCTGCTCCGAACCAGGTCATTTTGTGTTCGGTTGTTCCCTTGGCAGCCGATGCCTGGGAAGCGGCGCTGGAAGCGGTGTGCGGATGCCGCGTGCTTTCGGTGGGGCCGGGTTTGAAGACGGGCTTGTCTTTGAAATACAAAGACCCAGCTCAGGTAGGTGCTGACCGCGTGGTGTGCGCGGTTGCGGCGAAGCATCTTTACGGTGCGGGCGTTATTGTGGTTGATTTCAACCATTCTGCCACGGCGTTTTCCGTGATCGACCACAAGGGCGCTTTTGCCGGTGGCGTTATTGCGCCGGGTCTTGCATCCTCCATGAATGCGCTGGCGTCGTCGGCTGCGCAGCTTGTGCCGCCTACGCTACGCGTTCCTGATCAGGTGCTTGGGCGCAGCACGGCCGATGCTATTGTGACTGGTGTTGTGTTAGGCGAAGTGCTGCGCGCCGATGGCTTTGTGGATGCCCTTTGGAGCGAGTTGGGCGAGAAAACGCAGCTTGTGGCAACGGGACGTTTTGCATCGCTTGTGGTGCCGCGCTCGGCTCATGATTTTGCCGTTGAGCCTCATTTGGCGCTTTTGGGTCTGCATCGCTTATGGGAGCTCAATGACAAGTAAGCTGCGGGCGCGTTGCTGCTGATGCGTTGGCTGGTCGCGGCGGGGCGCTGATGAATTTTCGGCAGCAGCCGATGGTGCCTTGCCGGAAGAGAAAGTGGGTTCAAGGCGAAGTACCCTGAACCTACTTGTTTATTTTCGGAGATGTTTTAGCTCCAGAAGATGTTTTGAATGTTGTTACGTGTCCGTTCGATTCGTGCGGTTTTGCCTTGGTTATTCGCCTTTCTTGGCGGAAGGCAGGTCGAACGCGGCACTGGCGCTGTAGCATGCGGTGCGAATTGCCTGTTCCATAACGTCGGCTGCCAGCGAGCCGATAATATCAAGCGGCGCTTCCACCGATCCAACGGAAATGCCATAGATGGAATCGCCGTCCATGCTGGTGTGCACGGGGCGAATGGCGCGCGCGTAGCCGTCGTGTGCCATGCCCGCTAGCTTGCACAGCTGGGATTTCGTGAGCTTTGCGTTCGTGACGATGGCACCGATGGTGGTGTTTGTTGCCATGCCGGGATTGTCTGTGCCGTTTTGGGCGCTGGCGTTGGTGCCGTCTGCAGCATTCGCCGTATCGGGCGCGGCAAGCTTATGCGCTTCCTTGGGAGCTTCGAGCGCGGCGTACATAAGCTGGCTGCAGTCGTGCGACGTGCGCGCGCCGGCAATCTTTGCACCCGTGCGGGAATCGTAAATGTCGCCGCAAGCATTGAGCACCACGATTGCGCCCACTTGCAAATCACCCACCTCAATAGCGGCACTGCCAATACCGGTTTTCATGGCGAAGGAAGGTCCTGCTACCTTGCCCACGGTCGCGCCGCATCCGGCGCCGAAGTTGCCATCTTGGTAGTTGCCCGCATCGCCTTCGAATGCGGCGGTGCATGCGGCGTAGCCCATGGCGGCGTCGGGGCGCACGGTGGAGCTGCCCACACCTAAATCGAAGATATCCGATTGACATACCAGGGGAACAATAACGTTAGGCATAACAGTCAAGCCAATGCCTTTTTCCTCCAGGCAGCGCATGACGCCGCCGGCAGCATCTAACCCGTAAGCGCTTCCGCCGCCCAACACCACGGCGTGAATGCTCTCTGCTGCGGCAAGCGGATCAAGAACGCGCGTGTCGCGCGAAGCAGGGCCGCCGCCGCGCACATCAATGCTTGCCGCCATGCCGTTCGGTGCAACAAGAACGGTCACGCCGGTTCCTGCTTGTGCATCTTCGACTTGGCCAATGCGAATGCCTGAAATGCTGGTGAAGGGGATGTGCTTCATGATGTTGCCTCCTTGTTTGTTGCGTTGCGGATTCGCGTTTTTGAACACGTTGGTTTTGCGCTTAGGATAGCTCTTTTACGGCAAGATTTCTTTAGATTTAGAATGATTCTTTTAGGAAAAAGCCTTCGATTTGTTTTGGGTAAATAGATAAATAACCTGATAAATTATAATTAATGAAATGAAATAATAATATACGTGATAAAAAATGAGAACATGAAGAACCCAGAATTAATGGAACGCCTTGCTATTACAGGGCGCGTCTGGCGGGGCTTAACGTAGCGCGTGTTCTGCCAGATGGCAAGCCCTGCCGAATGGCACGATATCGTCCGTTGTTGTAGCGCTGCCGCACCTTACAATGCTGTCACGTTTACCTTCGGCGCATTGAACACGTTCCTTCGCTTTGCCATAATGAAAATGGTGCAAAAGGACCTTTCGCGCTGTTCGCGAAAATGCGAAAGGGAAGAAAAGAAAGCAGGGCGTACTGCCATGAAAATCTACCTTATAGAAGACGACGCCGCTTTGCGCAGCGAGCTTGCACGCGTTTTAGGCTTCCAGGGTTACACCGTTGAAGTTTGCACGCGGTTCTCGCATGCGGTGGAGCAAGCGCTCGACTTCGCACCCGACGCGGTGATTGCGGATTTGCGTCTTCCCGAGACCGATGGCTTGGATATCTGCCGGAAGCTGCGCGAGAAAAGCGATGTGCCGCTTCTTGTTTTGACGTCAAGTGATAGCGAGTTCGATGAAGTGACCGCCTTGCGTTTGGGCGCGGATGATTACCTAACGAAACCGTATAGCCCTGCCGTTTTGCTGGCGCATGTGGAGCGGTTGCTTCAGCGCGCGGCGGGAAGCCAAGCACCTGCTTTGGAGTATGCGGGCGTTGCGGTGGATGCTGCGCGATCCGAGGTGCGTTACAACGGGCAAGTGGCGTCGCTTTCTCGCAATGAGTTGCGCATCTTGAGCGCGCTTGTTCGAGCGAGGGGCGCTATTGTGAGCCGCCAAGAGCTTATGTTTGAGCTGTGGCAGTCTGATGAGTTTATCGATGACAATACGCTTACGGTGAACGTGAATCGTCTTCGCCGTGCGTTGCAGCGCTTAGGCGCTCCGGAGGATTTTCTGAAAACGCATCGCGGGCAGGGGTATTCCTTATGACGGTGCGAGCGTTTTTGCGGGTGCGAATCGCGCTGGTTACGGCAGTTGTTCTTGCGGGCGCTTTCGTGTGTCTGATGATGTCCGTTCTGGGCTGTGCGGTGTCCGCCCTTGTTTTGGCGGCGTGCGTGCTGCTGTTTGGCTTAGTGCTTGGGCTTGTGCTTGAATATGTGCGAAACAAGCACTTTTACCAGGAGCTTTCTCAGCTGAGTGAAAGCCTTGAGCATCCGTATCAGGCGGCATCGCTCATGAGCGAGCCGAAGCAATCCGAGCAGCTTGTTGTCTATCGCGCGTTGCAGACTATGGGTCGTGCTTGTGCGACCGAAGTTGCTTGTGCGAAAAGCGCTCGGGATGAGCAACGCGAATACACGGAGCAGTGGGTGCATGAGATAAAGGC
>CAKTVK010000068.1 GCA_934623455.1 uncultured Eggerthellaceae bacterium
TTTGACCCGGGCATTGTCCATTGCGCGAATTCGGCCGCACTGCTGCGTTATCCCAATGTGCATTTCGACATGGCGCGTTTGGGCATTTCGCTGTATGGCTATCACCCCTGCGTGGAGACGCGCGGGTTCTATGATTTGCAGCCGGCAATGAGCGTTCATGCGCGCATTACGGACACGCGCACGCTGGGGATAAATGACGGTGTGAGTTACGGGCTGCATTATCGCAGCAATGGCGGCTCGCATATCTGCACGCTTCCCTTGGGGTATGCCGATGGTTTTAATCGCCTTCTATCAGGCAAAACGAGCGTGATTTTTGAAGGACGCCTGCATCCGCAGGTGGGCAACATTTGCATGGACCAGTGCATGTTCGAGTATCTTCCGCTGCGGCGTGAAGTAAACCCGCGCCTGCCGCAGGTTGGCGATGAGGTGCTGCTGGTGGGCAAGCAGGGCGATGCCGAGGTCACTATTGACTGGATGGCGCAGGAGTGCGGCACCATTCCGCACGAGATAACCATTGGGCTGAGCCATCGCATGCCGCGTTTGTACGTGTAGATGCGCGGATTGCGCGCGGGGCGTGCCGTGAAGGCTGGCGCGGATTTGTGAAACCCTGACGTGGACTTGCGGAATCCTGGCGCAGGCTGCGAAGGTTTCCGGCGTGAGTCGGTGGGCGGCGTGCCGTGAAGGCACGCGAGCTGCGAGCTGCGATTGGTGCGGACCGCAAGCAATGCGAGTTACGACTGCGGTTTGCATAGGCAGGTCCTGGTGCGGGTGCCAAATGACGAAGAGCGAAACGAAAACAACAAGCAAGGTGGCAGAGATGAGCAAGCCCCATATTCCTTTGGAGACAATTCGCGAGCAAGTGTGCGCATGCCATGCGTGCCCGCTTGCCGATGGTCGCACGCAAACGGTGTTTGGTGTGGGAAATCCGCAAGCGCGCGTCATGCTGATTGGCGAAGCTCCTGGTAAAAACGAAGATTTGCAGGGCGAGCCTTTTGTGGGAGCGGCAGGCAAGAACCTGAATGCCATGCTGGAAATTGCCGGTTTGGCGCGCGATGACATCTACATTGCCAACGTGCTTAAGTGCCGTCCGCCCAGCAATCGCGATCCGCGTCCAGAGGAAATCGAGCTCTGCACGCCGTTTTTGCGCGAGCAGACGCGCACCATCGATCCCGAGTTTATTGTGACGCTAGGTAACTTCGCCACGAAATTCATCTTGAAAACCGATGTTGGCATTACGCATTTGCACGGCAAGCTGCAGCAGGCGGGGAAGTTCAAGGTGTTCCCCATCTATCATCCCGCCGCGGCGATTTACGATAGAACGAAACAGTCAGCACTTGAGCAGGATTTTGCTACTTTGGGTGAATTGTTGCGCCAAGAGCGATAAACTTGCGAATGTTGTAATGGGGCGCTGTAGCGACTGCCGGTGTTTCCACCGCGCCCTGCTGCGCCGCTTTTGCTTTATTGCGTTTACCTGCGCTTTTGGAGGATTTCATGGAACAGTTCGATGCCGTTGCTTATATAAACACGCCGCGCTGGCAAACAGTGAACTTGGGGCTTGATCGCACGTGTCTTCTTATGAAGAAGCTGGGAAATCCGCAGGATCGGCTGAAGTTCGTGCATGTTGCGGGAACGAATGGCAAAGGTTCGACCTGCGTTTATACGGCGCATATCCTGCAAGCGGCTGGTTATACGACGGGTATGTTCACCAGCCCTTACATTGAGACGTTCGAAGAGCGCATCCAGGTGAACGGCCAGCTTATTTCTATGGACGAGCTGACTAAAGTAACGCTTGACGTGAAGGAAAAAGCAGAAGAAGTCGAACGCGAAACGGGCGAGCACCCTACGGAGTTCGAGCTGATGACGGCCGTTGCGCTGTGCCATTTTGCGCGCTGCAGCTGCGATATTGTGGTTTTGGAAGTGGGTCTGGGCGGCCGTCTTGACTCCACGAACATCATCGACGCGCCCGAAGTGTGCGCCATTGCGCGCATCGGACTCGACCACACCGCCCTTCTGGGTGATACGTTGGCGCAGGTCGCAGGAGAAAAAGCAGGAATCATCAAACAGGGCTCTGCGGTAGTAAGCTATCCGCAAGACCCTGAAGCCGCTGCAGTTATTGCGCAGGCTGCTGCTCAAGTGGGCTCGCCGGTTGCGCAGCCTGATTTTTCGCAGTTGAGCACGGGAAACACCGCTCTTGTGCCTGATGAGGATGGGTGTGAGTTAATTGTTCGCACGTTCTCCTACGGCGAATACCAGGACTTGCACACAGCGCTTTTAGGCGAGTATCAGCCAGGAAATGCGACGTTTGCCATTGAGATCATTCGCGCACTGCAGCAGCGTGGTTGGAATATTTCGCCAGAGCACGTCCGCGCTGGTATCCAGGCTGCTCGTTGGCCGGGGCGTTTCGAGGTGTTCCCGCATAAGCCCGGTACGCCGTGGATTGTGGTCGATGGCGGGCATAATCCGCAAGGCATCGAGGCGCTTCGTCGTACATGTGAAGACGTTTTCCCTGGTAAGGCGCCTTGGGTGGTGCTCAGCCTGCTTGCGGATAAGGATTACGATTCCATGACTGAGACGCTTGCAGATTTTGCACAGGGCTTCGTTGCCATGACGCCGCCGAACCTGCGTGCGCTTCCCGCAGCGGATCTAGCTGCGGTTTTGCGCCAGAAGTGTGCCGCTTGCGGACGCATGGATGTGCCGGTGGCAGAGGCGCAAAGTTTCGAGGATGCACGCGATAAGGCCAGGGAGCTTGCCAGCCCCGATGACTTGATTGTTGTTTCGGGCAGCCTGTACTCCGTTTCTTCTGCGAAAAAGGCGTTTCGCGCGTAGTTTCGCGGCATGTTGTCGTTTTTTAGCTCCGAATGCGCAAAATATGACGGTACGGGGTAGGTGAAGGGTGGTTGTCCGTGCGTTTCGCTGTCAGACGATTTTCGCGACCTGGGGTTTTGCGAGGCGCAATCTGCTCGGACAGCTTCGAACAACGTTATTCATGCTCTCGACCTACCCCGTACCGTCATATTTTGCGCATTTGCCTCGATTTTTTGACAAGATGACCTTTGCGGGTGGGTTGATGATTCTTTCTCGGCGTGCTTTGCGGCGTTTGCGTGGTTCCATGCGACATCTGTGGGCTTTTTTATGTGCAGAGCAAGGTTATGCGGCTCGCGTGCGCGGGTATCGGGTATACTATGAGGGCATTTGACTGAGAGTATTTCGAATGGGCTTGAACGGCGCCATGCCTCGAACCTGGTCAGGTCCGGAAGGAAGCAGCCATAAGGACCTCTGACGAGCGTTCAAGCCTACTCGCAATACTCTCTTTCCGTTTAGGGCGGCGCGCTCCATACACCTTGCATCGAGCCTCACGTACGTCCAGTACGCCGCGGCTCTCGCGCGGGCGGATCACATCCGCCCTAAACGGAAAGGTCCGATGGCCGGGTGGCGCTTTTTTGCCCCCTCACGGCCGCATCTTGCTGGAATGTTTCTCCGAAAGGCATTATGGGTATCATAGAGTTCTTCATAAACCTGCTGAAAGACCCGCGCGGTTTTATTGCGAGCTGGATTGTTGCTTTAGGTCCCATTTGGGTGTATTCGCCGCTTTTCCTGATTGTGTTCGTGGAAACGGGCCTGGTGTTTTTCCCATTTTTGCCTGGTGATTCGCTTCTTTTTGCGGCGGGTGTTTTCTCTGCCGAGGGCGGCGGTCTGCATCTTGGCACCACGCTCATCGTATTCTATGTTGCTGCAATTTTGGGCAACACGTCCAATTACTGGATTGCGCGCTTCTTTGGCAAGCGCATCATCGATTCTGGCAAAGTAAAGGCGCTTACGCCTGAACGCATGGCAAAGCTCGATAGCTTCTTCGAGCGCTTTGGCGGCCTGACTATTGTCATCACGCGTTTTATGCCGTTTTTCCGCACGTTTGCCCCGTTCATCGCAGGTACGGGCCACATGAATTTCGGCAAGTTCACGTTGTATAATTCCATCGGCGGCATTTCGTGGGTGAGCCTTTTCGTGCTGGTGGGATACTTCTTCGGCGGCGTTCCGTTTGTTCAGCAGCATTTCGAAGTCATTGTGCTGGGCATTGTGGGCGTCTCGGTGCTTCCTGCCGTTATTGGCGCGGTGAAGGCGGCGCTTGCTGCGCGCAAGGGCGCGACCGCCAAGGACGCCAAGGGCTCGCAGGATGCGGGCGCGCAAAACTAGGGGACACTATGGCCGAAGCACTGTATCGCAAATACCGCCCTCAGGTTTTTTCTGAGGTCGTGGGTCAAGACCACATCGAACGCACCATTAAAAACGCCATTGAACAGGACAAACTGAGTCATGCGTATCTTTTCTGTGGTCCACGTGGTACGGGTAAAACCACCACGGCGCGTCTTTTGGCGAAGGCTTTGCTGTGCGATAACGGCCCCACATCGAACCCCGATGGAACCTGCACAAGCTGCCAGGAAATCGCCCAAGGCGAGCATCCCGACGTCTACGAACTTGACGCCGCAAGCCGCACGGGCGTAGAAAACGTGCGCGAGGAAATTATCAGTCGCGTGCAATTTGCCCCCACGCGCGGCAAATATAAGGTGTACATCATTGACGAAGTTCACATGCTTTCCGTGGCGGCGTTTAACGCGCTGCTGAAAACACTGGAAGAACCTCCCGGTCATGTGGTGTTCATTCTGTGCACCACGGATCCGCAGAAAGTCCCCGAGACTATTTTGTCGCGTTGTCAGCGTTTCGATTTCCGTCGTATTGACAATCAGGGGATGACCGATCGTTTGGCGGAGATTTGCCAGGCGGAAGGTGTCGAATTCGAGCGCGAGGCGCTTGAGATTATCGCCGGCAGATCCGATGGCGGCTTGCGCAATGCTCTGACTGCCCTTGAGCAGGCTATTGCATTTGGCGAAGGCTCCGTGTCGGTTGCTGTTGTACAGCAGCTGGGTGGTACGCAGGCGGCGTGCGATTTGACTGCTGCCATTGACGCGCTGGCCAAGCGCGATATTGCGGCGGCATTTATGTGGGTTGACTCGTTTGCGCAGACGGGTGGCGATTTCGCGCGTTTGACGGCGGATTTGGCGCAGCGCGTGCGCGATATGTATTTCCTTGCGATGGCGGGCGCTAAGGCGCCGCTTTCGGTTGCGGATGAAATGCGTCCTCAAATCATTGACCAGGCAAAACGTTTTGCTCCCGAGCGTTTATCGTATATGTTGGAAACGCTCGGCGACGTGATGGTGCAACTGAAGCAGGCAACGAATGCGCGTCTGTGTTTTGAGATCGCGCTTACGAAGATTTGTCATCCCGCAAGTGATGTAACACTTGAGTCGTTGGCGGAGCGCGTGGAAGCGCTGGAGCAGCGTCCGATAGCGGCTGTCGCGGCCGGTGGGGCAGGGACTGCGTCGGTAGCGGGCCTTGTGGCGTCTGTACCTGCGGCCCAGGCGACGCCGGTTATACAGGCGGCGCAGGTGGCAGCTGAGCCGCGCGCGGCGGCTCCCGTGGCTGCTACCCAGACGGCACCGGCGACCGGACCGCGCCCTGCGGCGGCTCCTCAGGCGGAACCGGTCGAAAGTAACGCTGCCCGAGCGGTTGAGCCTCAATCGGAAGACCGTAAATCCGCTGTTCAGAGCGCCGTATCTACTGCTGTATCTGCTTCGGTGTACACTTCCACGTCCGTGTCTGCGCCGGCTGCATCTTCGGCTGCAGCACCGACAAATATCGCGACTGCTGCAACGGCGGAGAAGCTCGAAGGTTTTGCAAACCCTGCAGTGGTGCAACGCATATGGCAGCGTGCTTTCGCGGAAATCAAGCGTGAGCGCCCCGCGTACACTTCGCTGCTTATGAGCGCTCATGTGTCTTTTGACCAGGCAAAAGGTTCACTCGATATCACGTTTCGGCAGAATTATGCCTTTGCGTTGACCATGCTGCAAAAGCCTGACGCGCTGGAGTATTTGCGGCGGGCTGTTTCGCACGCTGCGGGTGCAAGCATTCCTGTTGTCGTGTTGGCGGAAGGTGCTGCGACATCCGCTGCGAGTGATTCCGCGTCAATCGTTACAGGTGCCGCTATGGCAACCCCTGCAGCGGCTTCTGATTCTGTGGAAGGGAATCAATCGGCGGCATCATCCGAGGTCAGTCGCGAATCCGAATTCCTCTCGAGCATAACGCGGACCACGCGCGGTTCGGCTGGCGCTGCACGAAAAGCGCAGCCGGCACAACAAGCACCGGCAACGGAGGCAGCGGCTTTGGCCCCTGAAGCGGAGGAAAAACCCGATGCGATGACGCAGGCAACGCCGGGCTGGTCGCCCGATGGGGCAACGCCGGGTGCCGAAGAACATGCGCACGCGAAAGAGGAATCGTACGCGTACGAGGAAGTGCCGTTGGATGCGTACAGCGGCTTCGATTCGTACGGATGGGATGACGAGCCGCCCTTCGATGAGGACGAACCGCCTGCTCAGAAGCGAGAAGCGGCAACTGGCACGGCAGCGCAGCCTGCGCCCGAGCCTGCAGCGGCAGCCCCGGCGGCAACGCCTGCAGCAACCAGTCAGCCCGCGAAGCAAGAAGTTCCGCCTTGGGAAGACGACCCCTTCGCCATTCCTGAAGACGATGGTCCGACAATCGGCCTTGAGGAATTCCAGCAGATGCTGACCTCGAGTTTTGGCGAGGGCGTGGTTGTGCAAGAAGCGTAAAACTCCGATTGCGTGCGGATGTGCGCAAGGCGGCTCCCAGCACGCAACGGCAAACAGAGGAAAAGGTGGCGCGTTACGCGTCCTATTTGATAGGAGAAAACTCATGGATATGAAAAAAATGATGAAGCAGGCGCAGAAAATGCAGCGCGACCTGGCTATTGCACAGGAAGAAATCAAGTCGATGGAGTTCGAGGCATCCGCGGGCGGCGGCATGGTGAAGGCCGTTGCCGCAGGTGACGGCTCCGTGAAATCGCTGGAGATTGCTCCCGATGCCGTTGATCCTGAAGATGTTGAAATGCTTCAGGACATGGTTATTGCAGCGGTGAACGAGGCGCTGCGCGGTGTTGCCGAGATGGGCAATCAGCGCATGAGTTCGGTAACGGGTGGCATGGGCAATATGGGTCTGCCGTTCTAGGCGCGCCATTGAGCCTGCTCAAACGGATAAAACTACAACACTGCAATTCGTAGATTCGCTAAGGTCTTCGTTGAATTATGTTCGCTGCTCCTGCCATACAAACCCTGCTCGACGAGCTTGAGCGGCTTCCGGGTATTGGCCCGAAGTCTGCCCAGCGCATAGCGTATTGGATTCTGAACACCGATTACGATACCGCCATGCGTTTGTCTCAGGCCATTGTGGAAGTGAAGGATACGGTGCATTTTTGCCCGCGTTGTTTCAATTATGCGCAAGGCGATGAGTGCGAAATTTGCTCGTCATCAAAGCGTGACCAGGGGCTTTTGTGCGTTGTCGAAGAGCCGCGCGACATTCCGCCCATCGAGCGCACGGGTGTTTTCTTCGGGCGCTACCATGTGCTGGGCGGAGCACTTTCTCCTATGGAGGGTATTGGGCCTGATCAGCTGCATATTGCTGCGTTGATGCGCAGACTTGCAGAAGAAGATGTTCGCGAAGTGGTGCTGGCCACGAATCCGAATGTGGAAGGCGAAACCACGGCAACATATTTGGCTCGCTTGATCAAGCCGCTTGACATCAAGGTTTCGCGCCTGGCCAGCGGTTTGCCCGTTGGTGGCGACTTGGAATATGCCGATGAAGTGACGCTTGGCCGTGCGTTGGAGCAGCGCCGCGTTTTGTAACGCAGGTCTGCGGCAATTGCGCGTCGCTTTGGTCACACTGTTGCGGCTGCTACCCTGGTCGCGCCACCATCGCATCAGCGCAGGGAATCTGTCGGCTTCCAACTCAAATTGGTTCCAACTAAAAAGCGAGGGACGACTTCTGCCGTCCCTCGTCTTTTTTTGCGTTGTCCGGTTTCGTAATAAACACAGGCAGCACCTCGGGGAGGGGTCCGAGGCGCTGCCTGTAGGACGGAAACCGTCTTTATTTCGTTATTTTGTTTCGATGTCGCGCTAGGTCGATCGTTTGCCGACACGGCATCGATTGCGATTATCCGCAGGCACTTCACTCGCCGGCGAAGTGCCTGCTTATATGGCGCGGCGCCAGGGCAATGCGCTGCAAGTCCCCTCGCAAGTTGTAGTTGCTATTCAGCAGCTTCTTCGCAACGAGCCATAGCCTTCTCGTAACCCTTCGTACCCACGAACACTTCGTGCTTGTACGGGTTCACGCCCAGCTTCTTCGCGCGGTAGATCACGTAGCTCACGGCGGCGATGTTCGCGATCAGAGCAATTACCGAGATAACCAGGTTCACGTCGGGGTTATTCACGGACTGCACGGCAAACACGGAGTCGTTCGCGAACATGGGAACAACCTGGCAGAACATGCACCACAAGCTCAAGGTGAAGGCGCGGTTCTGAATCCAGCCGCCTTTGTTCCATAGCAGGCCGGCAACGGTCGGGGCCAAAAGCAGCGCCAGGCCGCAGTACCAAGAGTGCGTGGGCAGGCAGTTGTACGTGTAGCAGAAGTTCCAAAGGTCGTAGCTGATGATAAACACCCAGGTCATGTCGGGCCACAGCATGTCTTGCTTCTTCTTCGACGTGTAAATGCCCCACCAACCGGTCATGACAAAGATGTTCAGGATGCCGGCGATGCCATTAAACACGTTATGAATGCCGCCGTACAGAAGCACGCCTTCTGAAGAGACCCAGGTCGTACCGAATGCGCGGACGGCGCTTTCGAAGTCGCTGACCACGGCGATCAGAATGTTGATGGCCACAATGACGAACGGGAAGCATTTGAACCAGTCAACCTTGCCCAAGCGGCCCCAGTGGTACTTCAGAATCAAGAAGCCAATGCATCCAGCGGTTGCCGCGTAGAGTTTCGCATAGTGGAACCAGCTGTTCATGTAGAGATGCGTGGGGTTGTTGAGTGCCCACTCGGCACCCGAAGCAGCACCGATAGCGATGGCAATGAAGTACACGGTCAAAATGCCAGGAATCACGAAAAAGCAGGTGATACCGCCGATTTTCGACCTACGGGCAACCTCGTTGAGTCCAATCAACGCTAGAAATACAATTGCCCACCCGATCCATTGGTAAAAAGCAGTGTCGCCATATACTTGAAATAACATGGCATCCTCCTTGTTATTTTGTTTGCTTATCCCCTTGCAAGCCGCGTTGTCGGCGCCAACCTCGCGGTCTGAATGGTGTGTTTGCAGCGCCCCCCTTTAAGGCAGCTCGCTTAGTCGCTCCATGTGAAGCGTTTGCGCTATCAGGCATTTCAGTACTTCATCAGGCACATTGCGGTGCGTTCGAATGTAGCCGCATAGGCCCAAAATCAGCATGTAGAAGGTTTCGTAAATGTGCTCAATTTTGATGTCGTGCAGTTTCGCGTAATCGCGCACAGTGGTGTCAATGATGTAGCTGGTGGTTTGGTCGGCCACGCGGTTGACGAACTCCAGGTAAAGCGCGGCGTTTTCGCTGGTGTCGAGCGACCGGCGAAACGACGAACCCTCGAATACGCCCATACGCAGCACTTTCACAACGCCGTCTAAGGCGTGTTCGATGTTGCCGACTTCGCGTTCGGCGTTCCACATGCGAAGTGACTCAATGTAGTCGGCAATGTAATCGTCAAGCACTGCCGACGTAACGGCGTGTTTGTCGGGGAAGTAGTGGTAAAACAGCGAGCGAGCAATACCACATTCGTCGGTGATGTCTTTTACCGACGTGTGAGCGTGGCCCTTTTTCTCGTAGAGCGTTCGAGCGGCCTCGATAATCTCTTGCTTTCGCGTATCGCTCATGATTTGCCCCTTGCTGTTGCTTTTGCGCTTTGATTTGCGTTTTCTGCATCATACGAAGGATGTTGACACTGCGTCAATGAACAGATGCGCGAATTCGTCAATCCTTGTATTTTGGTTTTGGTGTGGTATTTCCCGGCTTTTTACTGGGGAATGAGTGTTGCTTTGAGGTGGCAATTGTGCGGGCGCGGTTGACGTTTTGTCGATGTAGGTGCAGGAGACGCGGGGCAAGGGCGAGGAAAGCTTTGTGCGCATTCAGGGCGGGGGTTGTGGATTGCGGTGCGGTGCTGCGGGTACTGCGGGCAAAAAGCCCCGGAAAACAAAAACCGCGCCCGAAGGCGCGGCTATTCTCAGTCGGAAAAGATCAAAACTCCGTCCCCTCCAAAAGCGAAGTTTGAGCTTTCCCGAAGCTCAGAAATCAAAAATCAACATTGCCTAGTATAGCTGGTTTACTGCGCCGTTGCAAAGGTTTTTTCTTGCTAGAGGTTATCACTGATTTCGCATCACTATTTTTTAAGTAAG
>CAKTVK010000069.1 GCA_934623455.1 uncultured Eggerthellaceae bacterium
TGTACTCGATTTAAGACTGCGTTTCGAAGATGCGCTGTTGCCCTCTGGAGCGGTGGATTACGTGAGGTTTCGTCTAGAAAGTCTCGAGGAGACCCGTGAAAAATGGCGGGCCACCTCATTCGAAGTCTGGGATGAGGAGAGCCGATGGGTTGTGGCGGCGCTCGAATATACAGGCGGAAAGTGCGATCTCGGGGTTTTCTATTTCAAGTGGCATCGATTCCCCTTGGAGCCGTCTGCCCAATTATGGCGGGACTATGGAGGCCGGTCTAAAAAAGAAATCCCATATGAATCCTTGAACAGCTGGCAAAAGAAGATGGTTGACAGCAACTGTCTTTTGCACAGGAGGGTCGCTGCGGGCTTTGGTTTCGGGCTGGATCGGCTAGCTAGCGACGAATGCAGGCTCGTGGCGCTTGAAGCCCGGTTTTTGTTGGGCGAGGCGACTGAGCGCAAGCTTCTCGAAGAGCGTGATCTCTTCAATGGACAGGCCGACGGATTTCGATACAAAATTCAAAAAAAGGCTTTTTGGAACGAGAATTGCATAGTCGAGCAACTAGGTGAGCAGGATTGCCGCGTCGAGTGGACGGGTGGCAACACCTATGATGCCGTTTTCGACTTTTGGGCGCTTCAAGGTTCTTTGCTGAGAGAGCAAGTACATCCTGTGGCAATCTATTGGGAAGACTGTACTGCAAGAGAAAGTGAAAGCTACAATCCCTTTTCTCACAACGGTTGCGTTGAGGTCTGCACTTATGAAGGGGACGTTGTTTTTTACGTGTATGAAAAACGAGCACCTGATTTGTGCGCGTTTCTGAGAAGCGCTCATGACGGATTGGCTCGGGTGGAATATGAGTCATTTGATACGGTTCATCAGGTAATGATGGTGAGAGTAAATATTGTGAAGCGATAGGATATTGATGTCATAGCGAGAGGGGCTTCGGGTGTCACCACCCGTATCGCTTCTATGAGGCGAAATACGCCCATGAACTGGCCGAACACAGAAGACGCGAGGCAAGGGAGGGGATAGACCGCGACCCTGAGGCCTTCGAGCACGCCATAGCCGTCATAGAGACGGGGCTCGCGAAGGGACAAGGTCGGCGCATATCATCGCCGTGAGCTCCAGCGAGGTGCCCTTCGGTGTGTTTCGCAAGATTTATTCTTTGGATTGGGGATACTGACGAAGTAACCGTCAAAACAACCGCGTGGTAAACAATCAGGATCCGTCCCGAGTACGGGTGGTTTATTGTCCGACGCGCTACGCGCGCCGGGCAGGCTCACGAGCCTAAAGAAAAAGCCTCCGTCCCAACGCGGGAACGGAGGCTCGATTACCGTATTTACTCACCGCCGTCGCTGGCGGCTTTGTCATGACCCTCGTACAAAACGAAACTCAGAGGCACAGTGCAGTACTCAAAAGCGCAGTTCAAAGCCCTATCGGCTTACTCCAACTCAATGATTTGCATGTCAGTCTTGTCGCTTCGGATTTTATCGTCTCGCGCGCTCCGGCGCCGCCGCGCCGCGCGAAATTGTTGACAAAAGGTGGGGTAATTTGTCAACAATCAGCGTTACTTGTTGGCGGCGTTACTCGCTATCGGCGTGATATTGGGCAAGTAGCTCAGCGGCGTGAAGGCGCGCGGCTTCGCTTTCATCGCCTGCCAGCATGCGCGCAATCTCATCAACACGCGCAGACCCCTCAACAGGGGTAATAGTGGTTTCAGGAAGCGCGCCGCCCGTTTTTGCCACCACGTAATGGCATTGTGCCCGCACCGCCACTTGCGGCAGATGCGTTACCACAAGCACTTGACGTGTTGTTGCAAGGTCAGCAAGAACATCCGCAAGCGCCACCGCCGTGGCACCGCCCACGCCAGCGTCCACTTCGTCAAAGATGAGCGTTTCAGCCGTATCGGCTTGCCCCAACACCACGCGCAACGCCAACATGACGCGACTCACTTCGCCGCCCGATGCAATACGCGCCAGCGGACGCGCTGCCATTTCCGAACCAGGTCGGAACAAGAACTCGACCGTCGAGGGCCCACTTTTCGTCCACGCAGCACGCGGCTGCCGCTCGATTTCGCACACGAGCTGCGCCGTTCCCATGCACAAACGCTTCATCTGATCGCATACCGCGCGCGCAAACCGAGGCGCCGCTGCCTTACGCGCTTTGTCTAACGCGCCCGCCGCCCGCGACAACACCTCTTCTGCCTGGTCAACCGCCGTCTGTGCCGCCCTCAGACGCGCCTCGGAGTCGTCCACGGCACCCACTAAATCGGCCGCCGCATCGCGCGCCGCCAGCACATCCTCCATGCGCGGCCCGTACGAACGCAGCAGTCGCTGCATAGCACCCACACGTTCTTGCATGCGCGCCAACTCAGCAGCATCCAGCTCAATGGAATCGCGATACGCACGCACATCGGCAGCCACATCTTCGGCAATATACACAGCATCGCGCAGCGATTTCGCATACGCCTGCAGCGAGTCATCAAAGCGACATGCCTGGTCAAGCACGTAAATCGCGCTGTTCAAAGCATCCAGCGCGCTACCTTCTTCGCCATCACCTGAAAGCGCACGATACGCCCCCTCAGAAGCATTCACCAACGCTTCTGCGTTTTCCGCCTTCGCCAGCGCTTCAACAAGCTCTTCGTATTCGCCCGGCTGCGGATCAACCTCGTTCACGCTGCGAAGAATAAACCGCGCCTCGTCAAGCTGCGCCGACGAAGAAGACGCCGCCGCACGCACATCATCAAGCGCAGCTTGCGCCGCCTGCGCCGCCGTAAAAGCCGCCTTGTACGTTTTGAGCGGCGCTTCCACCTGGTCTTTTGCCCAAGCATCAAGAAACGTCACATGATTTGCGGGCTTCAACAAGCGCTGATGCTCATGCTGACCGCACAGGTCAACCACAGGACCAATCGTCGCCGCCAGCTGCGCTGCGCTTGCCATATGCCCGTCAAGCGTCACGCGCGAGCGACCGTCTGCCCCTACCCGACGCGTTACCACAATGTCGCGCTCGCAGGCATCAGCCGCAGCGGCGTCGGCAGCGCCGCCATCGCTGGCGCCCACACCGCCTACACCGGCGGGCGCATCTTCCCCTGCCGAATCAGCATCAGAACCTTCACCTGCGCTTTCGCGCACGAAAAAGCGCCCCGACACCACCAGCGAGTCTTCCCCATCACGCACCATCTGCGCACTGGCACGCTCGCCCATAAGCAACTTGCACGCCGAAAGCAGCGCCGTTTTGCCCGCGCCCGTCTCGCCCGTAAGCACCGTTAGCCCCGCGCACGGCGTAAGCGTGGCGTTGCGGATAAGCGCCAAATTCTCAACATGGATTTCATCGATCATGAGTCGCGCGCCTTTCTTTTCGTTGCGCTGCCTTTCGCTGCATTCTTTCCCGTCAGTATACCAGTCGTGATACCATGAGACGCAAAAGAAAACAAAGGAGGCATCATGCGAGCACTTATTCAGCGCGTTTCGAACGCGAGTGTCACTATCAATGGCGAAGAAAAAAGTGCCATTGAACGGGGATTTCTCATTCTTTTAGGCGTGGGACAAGAAGACACCGAAGAGCAAGCGGACAAACTGTGGAGCAAAATCTCCAAACTGCGCATCTTCGACGACGAAAATGGGAAGACAAACCTCTCGCTTGCCGATATCAACGGCGATGTGCTGGTGGTTTCCCAGTTCACGCTCTATGCCTGCTGCAAGAAGGGCAATCGTCCCTCGTTCACGCAAGCCGGCGCGCCCGACGAGGCAAACCGTCTGTACGAATATTTCACCAGCCTGGTGCGCGCGACCGACGGCGTGCGCAACGTGGGAACCGGCGAGTTCGGCGCAGACATGCAGGTCGCGCTGGTAAACCACGGTCCCTTCACCATCTGGTTGGATACCGACACGCTGTAACAGCGCGAACGGCGCGGAAGGCATCGGTGCTCAAACAAGCCCCTGCGCCCGACCCCTATCACGCCGGGCAGGCTCACGAGCCCCTAAAAAACTCAGGGCTTGGAAGCCGAACAGCTTCCAAGCCCTGTCATATGAACGCCCGCCGCGGTCACGCCAGCAATCAGTCATCCCACCCGTAAAGAGCCGCGTACTGAATAGCGAATGCATTCGTTGCGTCAACATCGTTGTTCCACTTCACATCGGCGCGAGAATACATGTCTTCGTAATCGGCGCGGTCGGTGTACGTCTCAGGCGACTTCACCATATCATAGGCAATCTGCGCATCAACGATGTTAAGCACACCGTTTCCATTCACATCGCCGTCGAGCTTCGCATGACTTCCGATGAAATACCCGGGCGCAGCAGCGCCGTTATCAACGCGCGCACGCGAAACATCGGTGCACGATGCATCGAATACGGTGCCTTCTCCGCCTTCGAGATTGGTGCAGCCGGCGAACATGCCTTCGGATTGCGTGACCTGCCCTACCGCCAGCTTCGATGCGAAAATGCCTTCAAGCTGGCCGCAATTCGCAAACATGAGTCGCATATCGGTCACACGCGACGTGTCCAACTCGAAAATCCTCGCCGAATTCAGTCCTGTGCAGCCAGCGAACATGCTGTAGCAGGTTTTCGCCGCAACGCCCTGACTTATTCTGACGTATTCAATGCTTTCGCGATCACTATACCAGGGCACCGCTTCGCAATCTTCCCCCCAGTCGTCGAGCACACCTTGCGCCAGCCCAGGCAGCGGACGAATCTCAAGAACACCGGCATCCAAAGTGTCCCGGTCAACGAGCCACTCGCACGTGCCGCTGCGCTTCCAACCTTCGGTAACGCGATGCGCCGTGTACGTCATTGCGCCCGATGTGCGATTGGCATTTGCCTCAGCAACTTGAGCTGTTGTCTCATACAAAACACCCGCAGCATCCGTCCAAACGCATTCATCCGCAAAACGCTTGTCCATATGAACACCTGCAGGCAGCGTCACATTCGCAAGAGAGGTGCAATTTTCGAACATGCCCTCCGTTTCCACCGATGGCGAGAACGACCAATCCGAAAGGTCAATCGAAATCAGCGACGTGCAGCAATCGAACATGTAATGCATGTCCTTTACGCCAGACAAATCCAAACCCGAAAAATCAACCGACGTCAGATTGTTGCAGCCCACAAAAAGACTCCGGCATGTTTTGGCCACCACACCTTGTTCGAAGCGAGCCGATATTATTTCCTTGCAGCGCTCACTCCAGGGCGCGCCGTAATGATTTTCCTGCCAATCCGGCAAAGCGCCCTTCCCGTAACCGGGCAGCGGACGAACCGTGAGCAGGCCGCCATCGTCTATCTCCCATTCGCATCCGCCGCTTTGCGTCCATCCCGGGGAAGGCATTGCATCGGTGGTCGTGTATGTTTCCGCACCCGAAGCGCGCTCGACGTTCGCCCAAAGCATCTCTTCGTTCGATTCATATACCGTGCCTGTCGTATCTACCCACCGAGAATCATGGTGAACGCCCGTGGAAGACACCCTGAGACACGCACCGGTATTATTATCGGTCAAATCAAGCCCCGCCGGCAACGTGAGCTGCGATACAAGCGGCGCACCCGCAAAGGAAGCTTCCGCATCCGTTATCGCAGAGCCGGTAAATGATGAAATATCCACCGATTCAAGCGCAAAGCAATTATTGAACAAGGTATGTATGTTGGTCACGCGTGCAGCATTGATTCCCGATAAGTCGATGCTCTTTATTGACGAGCACTCATTAAACATGGAGCTCATACTGGTCACATTCGATGCGTCAACACCTTGGAAATTTACCGTTTGCAAGGCTGCGCAACCATAGAACATGCACGTCATGTCAGTCACCCGAGAGGTATCCAAGCCCGAAAGGTCAACAGACACTAAATTAGTCCATTCCGAGAACATGTGACGACACGTCTCAGCAACAACACCAGGCTCAATGACTACGGACGTAATAGAAGCGCGAAACGATTCGTCGCGCAGCCAGGGCGCTTGCTCGGTGCGCCACAAATCCAACACGCCCGAAGCGCCGTTGCCCAAAGGACGAACGGTGAACAGGCCGGCGTCATCGACGCGCCATTCGCACGTGCCCAATTGGTTCCATCCCGCGGTGAGCGTCGCATCAGTAGCAGAGGCGGGGTCTGCCGAAGGACCTGCTGTCGGGGCAGATGCGTGAGGCGATGCGGACTCGGTAGCCGCAGCTACCGAAGACGATGCAGGCTCGGTAGCCGCAGCGGCGGAAACAACCGCCGAGCGCGCAGCTTCTTCCGCGCTGCCTTCCGCGTCTACCGCAAGAACTTGCACGGGGAAAAGCCCCGACACTAAGACGATCGAAAGAAGAGCGCTCGCGCACGCACGCGCCGAAGAGTGAGCCGCAGAGGGCTGCTTTTTCATAGAGTTCCTTCCCAACGATATTGTTTTTATCGTTTCGCAGTATAGCCGAAGCAAGCCAGATTGCAGCATCTCGCCCGCCGCAGTCACGCCAGCTATCAGTCATCCCATCCGTAAAGAGCGGCGCGCTGAATGGCGAACGCATTCGTTGCGTCAACATCGTTGTTCCACTTCACGTCGGCGCGAGAATACATGCTTTCGTAATCGGCGCAATCAGCGTACGTCTCGGGCGACTTCACCATATCGTAGGCAATCTGCGCGTCAACAATGTTAAGCGCGCCGTTTCCGCTCACATCGCCGTCAAGCTTCGCATGTCTTCCGATGAAATACCCGGGTGCGACGGCGCCGTTATCAACGCGCGCACGCGAAATGTCGGTATATGACGCGTTAAATGCCGTACCGCAGCCGCCTTCAAGCGCGGTGCAACCGGCAAACATGCCTTCTGATTGCGTGACCTGCTTTATGGCCAGCTTCGATGCGAAAATGGTTTCAAGCTGCTCGCAGTTGGCAAACATCAGCCGCATATCGGCTACCCGCGAAGTATCCAGCTCGGAAATTACTGCCGAGTACAAGTTGGTGCAGCCATAGAACATGCCATAACAGGTTTTCGCTGCAACGCCCTGCTCGATTCGAATGCACTCGATTCCGTCTCGCCACGGGTACCAGGGAACGTCCTCGTAATTGCCCGACCAGTCGGCCAGCGTTCCTTGCGTAAACCCAGGAAGCGGACGAACAACAAGCTCTCCTTCGCTCATCGACCATTCGCAGGTGCCGCATCGATCCCAACCACCCGTAGGACGAATCGCCGTATACGTCATGCTTCCCGTTTCGCGCGCAGCGTTGGCTGCAAGCATATCGGCGGTCGAGCTGTAAAGCGCGCCCGTTGCGTCTTTCCAGGAAAGATTGTCTGCGGCATCATCAACCAGGCGCACTCCCGCAGGCAAAATCAACTCCGTCAAAGATGAGCAGTCACGAAACATCCGGGTCGTATCCGCTTTCTGCACGTTATCTATGCCGGTAAGGTCAACGCGGGTAAGCTTTGCGCAACTATCGAACATATAGCGCATATCTGTAACTTGGGATGTATCCAACCCCGACAGATCAAAGGAGCTCAAGTTGTAGCAATTCTCGAAAAGACCGAAGCACGTTTTGGCAATAACGCCTTGCTCGAATCGGGCTGAAACAATGTCTTCGCTTTTCCCAGACCAGGGTGCGTTATAGACGCCTTCACCCCAATCAGGCAATACCCCTTGCTCGAAGCCAGGAAGCGGGCGAACAACCAGCAAACCGCTGCTATCCACCATCCATTCGCAGCCGCCGCTTTGCGTCCAGCCCGAAGAAGGCGCTGCATTGGTAACGGTATATGTTTCCGCGCCCGTTGTACGCATCGCATTCGCGCGAAGCATCTCATCGGTTGAACCATATACCGCGCCCGTCGTATCTACCCAGCGAAAATCTTGGCGGCCTCCTGTTGAAGACACGCCGATATACGCATGGGATTCTTGCTCCGTCAAGTTCAATTCCGCTGGCAGCGTTAGCTGCGAAAGAGAATCAGCTCCCATGAAGGAATACCCCGCATTGGTTATAGCGGAAGCACTGAACGACGAGATGTCCACCGACTCAAGGGCAGCGCAATCGCGGAACAAATCATACATATCCGTCATGTGCGCAGCGTTGATTCCCGATAAATCGATTCTTTTTATCGACGAGCATCCCCTGAACATGCCACCCATGCTAGTCACGCAGGATGCATCGATGCCCGAGAAATTCACCGACTCAAGGGCTGTACAATTACGAAACATGAGAGCCATGTCGGTCACCTGAGAGATATCCAAACCCGACAAGTCAGCCGAAACCAACGATGCGCAATAGGCAAACATAAAGCGACACGTAGGCGTAGACACCCCCGACTCAATGCGCACCGCCGTGATAGAGGCGCGCGTATCTTCGCTGGCCGCCCATGGCGCATAAGGGCTCCATGAATCCAATTCGCCAGAAGCACCATTGCCCAAGGGGCGAACGGTAAGCAGGCCGGCGTCATCGATACGCCATTCGCACGTGCCCGACTTGTTCCATCCCGCGGTGAGGGTCGCATCAGTAGCAGGGGCGGGGTCTGCCGAAAATTTCACTTCCGCGGGTGACGCAGCTACATCGTCTGCGGAAGCGGTTGCAGCAACGTCAAGCAACGTAGGTGTCGTTTCCGCAAATGCATTCGTCGTAAGAGTCGATGACGCAATTGCAGCAGATGCATCTGTCGCAAACACGCGCGCAGGGAAGAGCCCCGACGCCAAGGTGATCGAAAGAAGAACGCTTACGCATGCACGCGCCGAAGAGTGAACCGCAGAGGAATGTTTTTTCATAGAGCCCCTTCCCCTTCTTTTTCAGCAATAGTTTTTATCGCATTGAAGTATAGCAAAGGAACGCGCAAACACGAGCCACCGCACTTTAACCTGCACGCACGGATCGGAAGCGGTTGTTTGCTTTCAGCGCATCGTGAGCACGAAGCAACTTGCGTTTCGGCATACCCAGCGCGCACGTATGACATAGGAGTGGTTGTCCGCGTTTCGATGCACGCGCCGCGCAAAGCCGCCTGCGTTTCAGAACGCACGGTCGCCCGTCTGGCTGCTTATTCGTTTTCCTGCGTCTGCGCCACAGGGCATCCCACAAACGCATCGGGCTCCATGCCCTGCACGGCATCGGACATGGTCACACGCGCTAAACGCGTGCAGCCCGCAAACGTGCGCTCTTCAATGTAGGAAATCTCATCGGGCAAATCGATACCCTCAAGGCTCGTGCAGTTTTCAAAGCACCGGCGACCAATCCAACCCACCGAAGCAGGAAGCTCAACGGCCGCAAGCGCTGCGCAATTCGCGAACACTTCGTCTTCCAACGTGTCAAGCGTCTCCGGCAAAACCACTTCGCGCAGGTTCACACAATCACGAAACGCTGCGTTTCCTAAAATACGCACGCCATCAGGCATTTCAACGCGCTCAAGACTGCGACACCCCTTGAACGCCTCATCCCCCACACGCTCAACCTCGCGCGGCAGCACCACCGATGAAAGCGCGTTGCAGCGCTGAAACGCCTTAGAGCCAATCTCGCGCACGCCTTCCGGAAACGCAATCTCGCGCAGACTCGTGCAGCCGGAAAACGCGCCGTCCTCAATGACTTCAAGCGTAGAGGGCAGCTGCACTTCTTTGAGCTGCATGCAGGCGTTGAACGCAAACGCGCCAATGCGGCGCACGCCTTCCGGGATAATCAGGCGCGACAGCATGAACTTGTTCGTGAAGACGCGCGGCGCAATGTCGGTTACGCCGGGGGGAATGCGCACCACCGCTTCGTCGTCGTGATAGGCATTCAGCATAATATCGAAACTTGACACGCCTTCTACCTGGCCTTTCTTCGGCCTTCGAAGGCTGCGGCGGCGGAAACGCCCGCCAGCGCGCCGCTCGCCCACGCCCAGTGCAAGTTATAGCCGCCGCAGAGAGCGTCCACGTCCAGCATCTCGCCCGCTGCGAACAGACCCGCATGCTGCTTGCACTCCATAGTGGCTGCATCGAACGCTTCGCACGAGAACCCACCGCGATGCACCTGGCACTGCCTGGGATCGCCCGCACCTTCTACGGCAACTTTGAAGCGCTTTGCCACGCGCGACAGACGATGCCTGTTCTGCGCCGATGCGGGGTCTTCTGGCCGCAGCTTGAGCGTTTTCAGCAGCGCCTCGGCCACCAAGGGAAGCATCATACCGCGCGTAATATCCTGACACGCGGCTTCCCTGCCGCTCAGTGCGCGCGTGGCGGCGGCGCGTTCATGCAGGTAGGATTGCAGTTCATCCCTGGTCATGTCGGGGAACAGGTCAAGTGCCACCGTATCACCCGGCTGAGCGAACCGCGAGAGGTTGAATATCGCAATGCCCGAAAGCCCG
>CAKTVK010000070.1 GCA_934623455.1 uncultured Eggerthellaceae bacterium
CTCGGACTCATCCGAACGCGTTCGGGTCAGTTCGAGAACAAAACGCAAGTGTTCGGATGAACTTGCAAATTAACTTTTGCTTTCCTTTTAGGGGTGGAATGTCAAAATAATGCAACGGAGGCAAAAATATTCTATCTTTCGGTATAGAATAGCTGCAAGAAGTTTTGCGCCTGCGACAAGAGTCGCCGGGGTGAAAACTAAGAAGATCGTGCAAACGAGCACACGAAAGGGAGGATTCCTATGATCGGTGAAGATTCTGATCGTCCGGTTTACATCATCGCTGAGAAAATCAACGGCTTCGTGCCCCGTACGGGTAAGGCTGTTGAAGAGGGCGATGCAGAGTACATCAAGGAAATCGCTATTGCTCAGACCGAGGCTGGCGCAGACTACCTGGACTGCAGCCCTGCTACCACCAACGGCTTTGGTGACAACCTGGAGACCATGACCTGGCTGGTTAACCTGATCCAGGAAGTTGTTGACACCCCCATTACGCTGGACAGCCCCAACGTTGACGTGCTGCTGGAAGCCATGAAGCTTTGCAAGGTTCCCGGTATGATCAACTCTGCTTCTCTGTGCGAAGGCAAGGTTGACAAGGTATTCCCCGTTATCGCCGGTACCGACTGGAAGTGCGTTGTCATGCTCGACGATGATGAGCGCGGTATTCCTAAAGACGCTGCTGGTCGTATTGACAACTTCCGCAAGGTCATGAAGAAGGCCGAAGAGTACGGCGTTGACGCTGATCAGCTGTTCTTCGATCCGCTGGTAGAGACTTTGGGCACCAACGACCAATCCTTTGTCTGCTTCGCTGAAGTTTGCCGTGCTATCACGGAAGAGGCTCCCGAGGCCCACATCACCTCTGGTCTGTCCAACATCTCCTTCAACATGCCTTCTCGTAAGCACATCAACATCCCGTTCATGATTCTTTCCATGTTCAACGGTATGGACTCCGCTATTGTTGACCCGCTGAACCGCGACATGATGGGCTGCATCTACGGTGCAAGCGCTCTGATGGGCAACGATGAATTCTGCATGGAGTACATCGACGCTTACCGCGAGGATCGTTTCGGCGTTCAGAAGAAGTAGTTTCGGCTTTTCGAAATACTGCTATTTGCGAAGAGGCAGCCCGTTCGAGGCTGTCTCTTCTTGCGTTTGGCGTTGACTATGCTGCCCAACTTGCACTGCTCTAAGGGCCAGCCATTCGAGGCTGACCCTTTCGTGTTTGGCGTTGGCGCTTTACTCCTGCGTTTTAAGTGCAAGGGCGAGCGGCACGTTCTTGATGCGGCGGGCATGGAAATAAGCCACCAGGGCGTAGCAAGCAATGCCGAGTGCTATTTCCAGGGCAATGCGCTCAAGGGGAAGCGTCATAACGAAATTGCCGTTGTACTGCATGAATACCACCTTCAGCAAAAGCGTAAGCATTTCAACGATAAGCGGAATAACGGCGATAAGCGATACGATCACAACTTCGGTGATGGAGCGCAGGTACAGTTGGTTGATTTCCTTGTTGGTATAGCCGAACACTTTCATGTAGGAAATGGCGCGGGCGCTGCGCTCGATGATTGTTTTCGTGAGCAGATACATCAAAACAATGAAGATAGCGGCGGACACTCCCACCAAAAGCTGCATCATGTCTCCCATGGAACTTTCCATTTGTGCGCCAATTTTATCCATCTGTTCAGGGGTTATGTCGTTGGCAAGATAGCGCGCGTCAAATTCAAGGGGCATATCGGATAGGTATCCGCTGAAATAATCGGCATCGTTTCCCATAAAGGTATTTACGGTATCGAAGGGCGCATAGACATCCATGGTGCCGCTGTTTCCCCATGCTGAGCCAATGGTAAACGTATAGGTCTTGTTTTCGTACTTGTCGTAAAGCTCAATGGTGTCGCCCACGGCAAGGTCGAACTTCATCATAAGGCCCTGACCAGCGGCTACAGTGTTGCTATCAAGCTGCAAATCGGTATAGTAGCGCGAGTTCGGCTGTATGCCGTACAGATTCACGCTTTCCCAGCCGGCATCGTTACCGCGATTGTATTCCAGCGCGGAAACAACGAATTTCTCTGCTTGGTCGATTGCTGCAGCGCTGTTTTCAACGCTGTTCACCACGTTGGCGTCTTCATCAATCTCAGATGCATCCTTCAGCAGTGAGAAGAATTCGTTTTCGGAAAGACCGCCCAGGTCAACGCCGTCAAGTCCAAGGTCGGAAAGACTGATGTCGCTGAAATTAATGGCGTCAAAATCAAGATTATCGGTGTTGATGCTGTTCGCATCGAATGTTGTCAAATCAACTACACCGAGTCCGCACGATGTTAAATCTACGCGTGTCGATTGAGCGAGCAGGCTCTCCTTTATGCGATCTTCAATGCGTTTTTCAAGCACGTCGGTAAGTTTGTCCTTTACTTCGTCTTCGTCGATTTCAGACAGATCAACTGCATCGGCAAGCTTCAAGGCGGCGGCGTATTGCGCGCGCTGCTCGGTGGTTCCTTCCAGCTCAACAGGGGTTTTCAACGTATACGTGTGCTCTGATACCAGGCTGGTGGCAAGCGAGGACGCATAGCTGTTGACGGTGGGCAGCATGCAAAGGCCGAAAAGCAGTAGAAGCGAAGCGAACATGATGCCCAAAAACAGCGTTGCGAAGTGTGAGATGTTGCGCCCGAACACGCGCAAGCGGAAACGTCGCACAAAGCTCAGCTTCTCGGGGAGTTTGCTGCCGCCTTGGTGCGAACGCTTGGATGTCTCGCGGTGCAGGAATTGCAGGGGCGTGCAGCGAAGTTTCCGGGCAAGGCCGATAAGCGTTACGATAACAAGGATTGCCACCGGGAGCAGCGTTGATTGCGCGAAAACGCTCCAGTCCCAAATGGTGTGGTAAGGGGGCAGGCTGTAGCTGTTGTAGTACAAATCAGACATCTTTTGGATAAGGAACGCGTATCCCAGCACATTGCCAACAAGGGCGCCCGCCACACCCGAGAAAAGCGGCAGCGCAAGGTAGTGCAAAAGGATTTCTCGCTTGCGGTATCCCGATGCAAGAAGCGTGTCGATTATGGCACTTTCCTCGTCGATGGTAGAGGACGTAAGCACCACAAACACGAATGCCAGAATAGCGATAAGCAGGTACATGAGCGTCATCCACATAACGCTGTCGCCTTCGATATCGTCTTCGGCGTATCCAATGCCGTTATTCGCATCGCGGTCAAGGAACTCAGAGAGCGCCACGCTGCTATCCTCAAGTGCATCAAGCATGTCTTGCTCGAAATCGGTGCGCTGGGCGTCGGTCAGGCTGCGTTCATTTATGATGAAAGAATAGGTATAGGTGCAGTTGGGGCTTTTAAGCGACGAGAATCCTTCAGAGGAAACTTGCGCTACGCTAAATGTTTGCGCGTTGAACACGAAATCGGTGTTTTTCTCGAACATCGCCTGGTAATCAGAGAGCGACATAATGCCCGATACGGTGAATGCGCGGCCGTCAACATGAACGGTATCGCCCACTTCAATGTCGTTGTTATTGCAGAATACGCGATCGAGTGCAATTTCGGCATCTGTTTGGGGAGCCGTTCCTTCGAAGTAAGCGGGAAGGTCGATCTGCTCGCGGTTAGCGTATACGCGCGCGGTCATGTCCGTATCGGATGATGCGATTTCCAATGAGGCATCGTAGCTGAAATTCGGGTAGATGATTACACCCAGATCTTCGATTTCATCTAGAATTGCGTCGCTTACGGGGAAGTTTGCGGTGAAGCGGCCATCTTCGATATGATAATCGTCGTCTGCAGTGCTCAAGATGCGCTTCATAGATGAGCTTGCCATAAGGAAGCCCGCAACCAGGGAAATGGACAAAACAAGAAGCAGAATGATACCCAGCCATTTGCCGGGGTTGTTTCGAAATTCGCGCGGCAAGCGTTTATTCAAAGGCGCCATTATCACGCCTCCTACCAGGACAAATCGCATGCAGCGATGGGGGAGTTGTTGATTTCGTTCTCGACAATCTGTCCGTCGCGCAGGCGCAAAACGCGGTGCGCCATGTTTTTGATGGCATCGTTGTGCGTGACAATGACAACCGTGCAGCCATACCGCTTGTTTACGCTTTCAATAAGCGCCAAGATCTCCTTTGACGTTTTGTAGTCAAGCGCTCCCGTGGGCTCATCGCACAGCAGAAGGCCAGGGTTTTTCACCAGGGCGCGTCCAATGGCGCAGCGCTGCTGCTGTCCGCCTGAAATCTGTGAAGGGAATTTATTGCGATGTTCCCATAGGCCCAGCGATTTGAGCAGGTCATCCAAATCAAGGGGGTTTGACGAGATGTGCTTGCAGACTTCAATATTTTCACGCACGGTCAAATCGCCCACCAAGTTGTAAAACTGGAAAACAAATCCCAGTTCACGACGGCGATATTCACCCAATTGGCGATCGTTTAAGTGGACAAGATCAGCACCGGCAATGCGAATCGAACCGCTATCGGCATTCTCAAGACCGCCTATGATGTTCAAAAATGTCGATTTTCCCGAACCAGAAGGACCCAAAAGTGCACAGATTTCACCCTTATCGATGGATACGTTGATATCCTTGAGAACTTCAAGGCGCGCATCGCCTTCGCCATAGTGTTTGCGAAGCCCCGTGATGTGTACGTAGGGCCGGTCCGTTTCTTGGGTTTTTGCCATGTTTTCGCTCCATTCGTGTTTGAGCAACAAATCAATGTTTCCAATGTGAAACTTTTTTATGGTGATTTGTTAACTCAGGCTATCTTTTCCTCGCATTCTAATCATTTTTCGATAAAATGTTAGATGTTGTTAACAAAAGAGCAATAAAGCTCAAAAAAGAGAAAGGAGTCGGTTATGCATCCGGCAATTTTGGTAGGCGCAGGTTTTCTGGCGGGTACGGCGGGCGTGAAGGCGGTTACGTCCAAGACAGCGCGCAATATCTACGTGAAAGGTCTGGTGCAGGGCCTGAAAGCAAAGGAGAACTGCGAATCCCTGGTTGAAGAGGCAAAAGCCCAGTTCGATGACATCATGGCGGAAGCAGAGTACCAGGCAAAGGGTATCGAAGGCTGCGCCGAAGGTGCTGAAGAAGCTGCGTCTTCGTGCGAATGCGCGCAGGACAAGGCGGAGTAGGCGAGTCGGATTATGCGCTATTCCGTGATAAGCAGCATACCGGGGCGTGTTCGCCTTGACCTGCACGGAAAAATACCCGAAGCGCATGCTGTTGCCATTGAGGAACTTTTGGGTAAGCAGTGCTTCGTAGCGAAATGCGTAGTGTATCCGCGTATCGGGGCGGTTGCCGTGTGTTATCAGGCAACCGCTTCCTTGTCGCTTGATCAGGCGCGGCAAGCGCTTTTGCGGGAAGTAGGGCAGATGCAGCGGGCGCAAATCGAGCGGTGGAAACCGGAAGATTCGCTTGCTTTGGCGCCGCGCCCCCGGCATTTATTCTCCGTTTTGGCGAATATGACGCTGTGGCATTTCTGTCGAAGCATGTTTTTACCCCAGCCGGTGAAAATGGTGCTGCGCGCGCTGCATGCTGTGCCGTTTTTCCGTGCGGCGTGGGCATCGCTTCGGGCGCACCGGCTTGATGTTCCCGTGCTTGATGCAGCTGCTATTGCCATGGGATTCATGCAGGGCGATGGGGCGAGCGCTGGGCGTTCAATGTATCTGCTGCACGTTTCCGATGCCCTGGAAGATTACACGCAGCGCCGTTCCGAGAGCAGCTTAGCGCAAAGCCTTATGGCTATTCCTACGGCGGCGCGCAAGCTTGAGGGCGATTTGGAGATTGAAATTCCGCTTGACCAGCTTCATCAGGGCGATGTGGTGGTTGCGCGTTTGGGAGATTCTGTTCCCGTTGATGGTAAAGTCATAAGCGGGCAGGCAGCGGTGAACCAAAGTTCGCTCACGGGCGAGCCGCTTGCCATCATGCGCACGAAAGGCGATACCGTGTATGCTGGCACCGTGGTTGAGGATGGCGAGATTTGCATTCTTGTCACGGGCGACCCCCAGGCAAGCAAGATTCGTTCTATTGTGGCGCTTATGGAGCAGTCGGAGGCCATGAAGTCGGCAACACAGAAGCGAATCGAGAACATGGCCGATAAGCTTGTTCCGTGGAACTTCTTGCTGGCGGGCGTGGTGGCACTTACCACGCGCAGCCTTTCGAAAACGGCTGCAGCGCTTATGGTGGACTATTCTTGCGCGTTGAAGCTTTCGGGTTCTATTGCGGTCATGGCGGCGCAGCGCGAAAGCGCGAAGCACGGCTTTATTGTCAAGGGGTCGCGGTACTTTGAGGCAATGGCCGAAGCCGACGTCATCGTGTTCGACAAAACGGGCACGCTTACGGCGGCAGAGCCAAGCGTGTGTCGCGTTGAATCGTATTGCGAAGCTACTCCCGATGAGATTCTTCGTATGGCGGCCTGCTTTGAGGAGCATTTCCCGCATCCTGTGGCGCGCGCAGTGGTCAATGCGGCGCTGGAGAAGGGTTTGGAGCATCGTGAGCGCCATGCGGAAGTGGAATACATCATTGCGCACGGTATTGCGTCCAGCATCGACGGAAAACGCGCTGTTATTGGCAGCGAGCATTTCGTTTTGGAAGACGAGCACATTGCTGTTTCCGACGAGGTTCTTGAAAAGATTCATGCCACAGCAAATGGTGCTTCCCCCTTGCTGATGGCGGTCGATGGCGTTTTAGCAGGCGTTATCTATATCGAGGATCCGTTGAAGCCGGGTACGAAAGAAGTGGTGGACCAGCTGCGTGCTGAAGGCTTCAAGCGCATTATTATGCTTACCGGAGACAATGCCGGTGCTGCTCAGAAAGCCGCAGAAGCAGCGGGTGTGGACGAATTCCGCGCAAATCTTCTTCCCGAGGACAAGCATGCGCTGGTAAGCAAGCTGCAAGAAGAAGGCTACAAAGTTGCCATGATCGGCGATGGCGTAAACGATGCGCCTGCTTTGGCAGCGGCGCATGTGAGCATTGCGATGAGCGGCGGCAGCGCTGTTGCGCGCGAAGCAGCTGATATTTCGCTTGTTTCCGACAACTTGGGCGCGCTCGTGGAGCTGCGCAAGCTGTGCCGCGCTTTGCAGGCGCGTATGGCGGCAGGGTATCGCTTCAC
Source organism: uncultured Eggerthellaceae bacterium (assembly GCA_934623455.1). Taxonomy (GTDB): domain Bacteria; phylum Actinomycetota; class Coriobacteriia; order Coriobacteriales; family Eggerthellaceae; genus CAKUOV01. The sequence goes on from CAKTVK010000070.1 coordinate 7,079, forward strand.
CATCGGCTTTAACTCGTTGCTTTTGGCGTTGGGTATTGGCGGCGTGATTTCGCCGCAGGCCTCGTCGGCTGCCCACAATGGTTCAACGATTGCACTTTCCGCGCTGAACGCGCGACCTTATTTGCCGGCGGAAACGGCGAAGGGTGATGAGTAAGGCATAAGTGCCGTTTTACCGAAAGGCAAACGCAGGGAAAATTAAGAAGATGCAGAAAGGCAGCCTAGGGAGGGCGTTCGCCTCACGACTCCGCCTGGATAATGCTTCATCGAGCTTGTGAATCGCTCAACTTATCCAGGCGTCGCAGTTCGGCTCAACCCTCCTTAGGCTGCCTTCTTATCGCTGTTACGGCAACGTGCGATGTTCTCCGTTGGTGAAACGAGCACGTATGACATTTGAGGACATGAAAGCTTCTTAAAAGAGCGGTTGTTGGAAAAACGGGTGCAAATTCAGGCAAATCGACGATAAGTGGTGGTCTGACTGCCTTATCCGCCAGATTTTCCGTATTCAGAAGAGCCAATAGGCATAGAAGCGATCTTTTCAACATCATAACCCCAGGTCAATGCGGTACGCTAAAATCGATAGTAAGGCACTCGACTTTCCAACCACCACTTATCGTCGATTCGCCCGAAATGAAGACCCTTTTGGCAACAAGCACTGCGCGATTATGGTCAATCGTGCAGTGCGCACGCTACCGGATAGCCCTTCACCGCATTCTCTTAAATCACATATCCAATTGACAGGGCGCGAATGATGATTTCGCTGATGACCACCATGTCCTCTGAGCTAAAAAACGCCGTAACGTTGTTCGAGAACAGGATTTGCGACTGTGCAGGGAATTCATCGTCGCCCTCCCAAAAAAGGAACTGGATGAAGACATTGGGCAGGAATTCGAATTGGCAGGCGGCGTCGGCCTTGCTGTCGATTTCCTGTGCGCCTAAGGCCGTGCAGGCTTCGGTGAGCTGGTCGGCTTCCTCGAACTGCTTTGCCAAGCGCAGCGTGCAGCGTCGGTTGAAAGCGGGCAAGTAAGCTGCGCCTTTGGGCAATTCCTGATACGCTAAAAAGCGCGTCGGTTCGGGCAGGGGAGTACCCTCCAAAACGATTCTCAAGAGCAATATTTCCAGCTCAGGGGAAATATCGGGTACTTCAAGCGTAGCATGGCTTAATGCGGTGTTTGCGGCCTGTGCGCGACGCGCAATGACACTGGGAGTCGCTTTTGCATCGCAGGTGGTGTCGGGTGCGTCCCCTTCGCTGTTTGCAGGTGCCATAAAGATGGGAGTGGTCAAAAACTCTCCTTCGGGCCAACGAATGAAAAAGGGGCGTCCCATGACCATGATCGTGAACTTTTTAGCGTCGCTGTTATAGCTGGCTATACCTTTCGCGCCCAGCGCTTCGGGGTCTGCCTGGGCAAAAAGCTCACGGTAATGGGCAAGGGGACGTTCTGTTTTGTTGTTGACGACTTCCATGGGATACCTTATTTCTTTTGGAATGTTGCGAAATGATGCAGCTTGTTTTGCAGCGGTTGCAAAGCGTTCGCGCCGCCTCTCGTGCTGCGAGCGCAGGTGCTTGCAGATTTTCGACGTGCTGCAATGTGGCGGCTGCCAGAAAAAACAAGGGACAACGATGATTCATTGTCCCTTGCTCGCATACGTGACGTTACGCAAAAAGCGAGGCGTCGGTGTGGGGGATGAAGCACGCGGCTACAAATTCATCCATGTAGCCCGGTTCAACGGAAAGTTCCAGGTAGGTCATGCACTGACTTAGTTCGAATACTTTCTCTGTTGCTTCATCGGATACCAGCATGGCGCAAGCGCCGGTAAGGGAGCTGTTGCCAATGTAGTGGTATTTCTCCAGAGGCATCTTCGGCAACATGCCGATTTCCATAGCGTTTGCCATGTTGATGCCGCTACCAATGCCACCTGCGATAATGACCTGGCTCAAATCATCGGGCGTAGCACCAACCGAGTTTAGCATGGTGCGGAATGCGCTGAAAATGGCACCCTTTGCGCGGATGAAGTTGTCAAGGTCGGTCTCGTTGATGGTCACATCGTGCTTCGCGCCGTTTTCGCCTTCGAAGGCCAAAACATACTCGCAGCCACCGCCATCAAGCGGACGGATGCGCTTGCCTTCGCGGGAGAACTTGCCGCGCGCGCTGATAATACCCGTGCGGAACAGCTCGGCCACGGTATCAATGATGCCCGAACCGCACAGGCCAACAGGCGCAACGTCGCCTACCACGTCGTAAGTGGGTTCCATGGTCTCGTCATCAATGGTGAGCTTTTGGATGGCGCCCTTTGTGGCGCGCATGCCGCACGAAATGTCTCCGCCTTCGAATGCAGGACCGGCAGAGCACGCGCACGTCAACATGAAGTCGCCGTTGCCGTAAACCATTTCGCCGTTCGTGCCCAGGTCAATGAAGAACGACATTTCTTCGCTGTTCCACAGAAGCGTGGCAAGCGTACCGGCGGTAATATCGCCTCCCACGTAGCTGCCTACGTTCGGTGCAAAAATTACGGGTGCATCAGGTGCAATGGGAAGACCCACGCTAGCTCCCGTATCGCCGTGGCGCTCCAGGAATTCGGGTTCATAGGGCTCCAGGCGAATGCTGTCGCCGTTTGCGCCCAAGAACAAGTGCTCCATGGTGGTGTTGCCGGCAATAACGCAGCGGTTGATTTGCATGCCTTCGATACCCGCCTGTGAGCACAAATCGCCCAACAGGGGAACAATCGTGTTCTCGCGAATTGCTTCACGCAGCGCTTCCACACCGCCTGGCTTCGATTGGCTGATAATGCGGTTGATAACATCGGCGCCGTAGCGAATCTGATCGTTGCCAGCGCTTGCTTTGCCGTGGATTTCGCCCGTTGCCAAGTCAAGCAGGGCGGCAGTTACCGTGGTGGTACCAATGTCAATGGCAACGCCGTAGCCGGCTTCCTGCACGCCGCGCGCAATGCCGGCGGCAAAGATGTTGCTTACTTC
>CAKTVK010000071.1 GCA_934623455.1 uncultured Eggerthellaceae bacterium
TGAAATGCCTTATGATGAGCTCGCGGATGGCGAAGACGCCGAAGATGCCGGCAGCGGCAGCGAGCCTGCTGATTACGCGGATGGCGAAGACGCCGACTACGAAGATGACGAAATCGGGGAAGACGACGCTGGATATACGGAGATCAAGATTTCAGAGGCGCCGATCATGCTTGACAACGTGGTTGCCGTGGTGGACTGCGCGCGCATGTTTGACGAGTTCAACGGCGGTCAAGATTTGGTGAGTGCAAATGAGGAAGATGACATTGCCAATTTGCTTATCAACCAAATCGAGTTTTGCTCCACGCTCATCCTGAACAAAGTGGACCAAGTGACCCCCGAGCAACTGGCTGAGCTGAAAGTGCTCATTCGCAGTTTACAGAAGGACGCAACCATTATCGAGGCTGTTCAGGGTGATGTTCCGCTGAACGAGATCCTGTATACCGATCGTTTTACGTTCGATAGCGTTTTTGATTCCGCGGGTTGGGTTGATGCGCTGGAAAACGGCGTGGAGGAAACGCACGAAGCCGACGGCCACGGTCACCATCACCATGAGCATCACCATGACGGCGACGAACACGAGTGCACGTGCGACCCTGATCACGACAACGGCGAAAGCGCAGGTCACGACCATGATGAATGCGACGATCCCGATTGCGCGTGCCATCACCACCACCATCACGAGGACGGTTCTTGCTGTTGCGGCCACGACCATGCCGACGGACACGACCATGTGGCGGAATACGGCATTACGACGTTCGTGTATGAGCGCCGTCGTCCTTTTGCCATGGAATCTTTGCGCGCGCTTGTGCGCGAATGGCCGGCAAGCATCATTCGCTGCAAGGGCATGGCCTGGATTGATGACGACGAGAATACGTGCTTCCTGTTCGAGCAGGCGGGCAAGCGTTTCTATATGTCGCCGAACAGCCCGTGGATCGCATCGGCCACGCCCGAAGAGCGCGAGGCAATCTTGAACGCGAATCCGAACGCCCTTGATGATTGGGATGACACGGTAGGCGACCGCCGCAATAAGCTGGTCGTTATCGGCAAGGACATGAACCGCGCTGAAATCGAGGCGCGTCTCGACGAATGCTTGATGCAGTAACGCTTTTTCGCTTTTCGCGGTCGGGATTGCGCTTGTGCGCACTGGATTTGAAGGGGGTTGTTGTCGAAACGCCCGGTATTTCGGGCAAATCGACGATACTCGGTGGTCAGGAATGAAAATCGGGGAGGCTCGAATGATCCTCCCCGATTTATCATTTCTATTATCCCAGGTCACAACGATACGTCGCATGCTGCCTTTTGAAAAACCGGTGTAAATGAGGTTTTGGAGCCAAGATCAACCACCGATTATCGTGCATTTGCCCGAATTCGCACCCGTTTTTCCAACAAGCACCCTGATTTCCATCTTGTGTGTTGTTGCGCATCGGCTTTTCTTGCAAGCAGGACGACCCAGATTGGGAATTTCGCGCTTAAATCAGCTTGCCGTTGCAGTGGTCAATCATGTGCTGGATGATTTCGGCCGTCCAGCCTTCGTAGTTGCGCTTCTTTGCAACCAACGCGTCATCGATAAGTTGCTCGAACTCCACGCGAATCCAATCGAAGCGGCGCACCATCTGCGGGCCAGCTTCAGGCAGCGACAAGCATTCTTCGGGCATTTTCGACGGACGAAGCGCCTGGTTAAACGAGGGGTTGAACATAACATGGATGTTGTCTTGGTCGTCCCTGAACGCAATGATGCGCTTCGTTACGCCAATTTGGTTGGCTGCCAGGCACGCGGCGTCTTCCATGGATTGCAGCGTATCTACCAGGTCTTCTGCTACGGAAGCATCTTCGGTCGTAGCTTTTTCGCACGTAACGGACAGAATGTCGGTATCGGTTACCAGTTCTTTAATCACCGGATTCTCCTTTCGAATCTTTGCGCGGATTAGTATACATGAGCGCGGCGGCGCCTGCAGCAAACGCAGCGTCAGAAGCAACAAAAGGAGCGAAAAAACGCGCGCGGCAAATTCCGTCACGCCACTCCAAAACGATTATTTTAACCGCATCATGTTAGCCGCATGTTAAAAAACCCGATAACAACGCGCCCAATCGCAGACATTGGAGTACAATTGCCCCACGCGCATATCCGCGCTACCCCCTTATGCGGTTTCCCGCAAAAAGCACAAGAAAGGATTCACATGGGCAAGCAAGATGCAATTTTGCGCATGCCTCATGAAGAGCTGGAAGCAATCCAGCTTGAGGGATTGAAGAAGACGGTCGTCAACGTATATGAGCACGTTCCTTTTTATAAGGAATCGTTTGATAAGGCGGGATTTGACCCGTATTCCGTTGAAACGTTAGCCGATTTGCAAAAGGCCCCCTTCGTTCAGAAGCAGGACCTGCGCGACGCATATCCGTACGGCATGTTGGCGGTGCCGCTTTCGGACGTGAAGGAAATCCATATGTCTTCGGGCACCACGGGCGTTGCTACGGTGGGCGCTTATACCGACTACGACTTGAAGTTCTGGGGCGAATGTTTTGCGCGCGGCGTTGAGCTGGGCGAAGGCGACGAGAACGATATCATGCAGGTATGCTACGGCTACGGTCTTTTCACGGGCGGCTTGGGTGCTCATTACGGCGGTGTTGCCGCAGGTTGTACCACCATTCCTGCATCTGCGGGTAATACCGAGCGTCAGATTCGTATCCTGCGCACCATGGGAACTACTATTCTGTGCTGCACGCCTTCGTATGCCATGCACATTGCCGACACCGCGCTTGCCATGGGTCTTGACCCCAAGAAGGAATTCTCTTTGAAGTTCGGCATCCACGGCGCCGAGCCTATGTCTGACAACTTCCGCGAGGAACTGGAAAACAAGCTGGGCTACAAGGTGCTTGACGTTTACGGCCTGACCGAGACCATGGGCCCCGGCGTGGCTATTGAATGCCTGCAGCAAACGGGCTTGCATTTGGCGGAAGACCACTTCATCGCCGAGATCATCGACCCCGCTACCGGTCAAGTTTTGCCTGATGGCGAATGGGGCGAGCTTGTGATTACCACGGTTGACCGAGAAGCATCTCCCGTGGTGCGCTATCGCACGCGCGACATCACGCGCATCATTCCGGGCGAATGCGCTTGCGGCCGCACGCATCGTCGCATTGATCGCTTGCACGGACGTACCGACGACATGCTTATCATCCGCGGCGTGAACGTGTTCCCCAGCCAGATTGAGAACGTGATGAAGACATTCCCCGAGGTTTCCTCGTGGTACCAAATCGAGCTTTCCAACCCGAACCACTTGGATGTTGTCACGCTGAAGGCCGAGCTCAACCCCGATTTCGACTTCGATCAGGTTGCCGCAATCGAGCGACTTCAGAAGGCTATCCAGACAAAGTGCAAGGCAGAACTTTCTGTGGGCATTAAGGTGAAGCTGGTGGAACCCATGACCATCGCTCGCTCTGAAGGCAAGGCAAAGCGCGTTATCGATTTAAGGACGGGGGTTTTCAATGATTAGCCAAGTTACTGTTTTTCTGGAGAACGCCGAAGGTCGTTTGGCGGCATTGACCAAGGTCATGGCCGATGCCCAGGTGAACATGAAGGCCTTGAGCATTGCGGAAACCGCTGAGTACGGCGTGATTCGCATCATTTGCGCCGACCCCGATAAGGCAACCGAGGCGCTGAACGCGGCGGGGTATCGTGTTATGAAAACACCCGTATCTGCCATTTCCATCACCGATACGGCGGGCGGCTTGGCCACGCTTATGGCGATTTTCGATGACATGGATGTAAACGTCCAGTACGGTTATTGCTTTAGCGAGTCCAATCAGGCAATTGCCGTTATGAAGATTCCCGCGGCAGATAGCGTTGCCATTGCTGAAAAAGTAGCGGCAGCGGGCTTCAAGGTGCTCAGCCAGACCGATTTGGGGTAAGGCGCACGCCTGCTGTAATCTGTTGTGTAACTTGCCACAAAAAGAGGGCTTGTCTCAATCGAGGCAAGCCCTTCTTGTTGGGAAAGCGAATGTTGGGGAAGGGGTGACGAGCGGCTTGGGAGCCGCGCATCGGGCGCAATGCGGCTTACGGTCGCACGACGGAGATTGCTGCAGGTGGTCAGAAAAACCGCAGGTCAGCAGAGAACAGCGCACTAAACCCTTACGCCTGCGCCATGGCAACAATGCCGAATGCACCCGGGCCGCTATGGCTTCCAATCACGCCGCCGGTTTGAATCCAGCAGATGTCGTTGAAGCCGGCCTCTTCGCAGCGTTTCGTTACTTTGTCCTGAATGCTCTGTTCAAGCCCGGCACCCCAGATAAGATTCAAGTGATCGTGCTCTTTCGGCTCGTCGGACAAGAAGTGCTCTACCGCCTTCATCACGCATTTTTCCATGGAGCCGCGCTGCTTTTTCGTGGCAACCAGCTTGCCGTCAAGAATCTCGATAGTGGGCTTGATGTTCAGCAGCATGGCGCCCAAAAATGCCATGTTGCTCAGGCGACCGCCCGCGTGCAAGAACTCAAGGCTGCCGGGGATGAAGTGCATGCGGCAGTGTGCAATGCGGTCTTCAATGTAGGAGGTAAGTTCGGGTAGCGTGATAGAAGGCTGCTGCGCAATGCGCTGCGCCACTTCTTTTACAATCAGACAACCGCCTGCAGAAACCGCTTTCGTATCGAAGGCGTGGAAGCGGTCCTGGAATTCCTGGCTGCGTGTTTTCACGGCAACAAGCGCACTTTCGTATGAGCACGTGGTTGCCGCAGAATATGCCAGATAAATGATTTCCGCATGGGGATGCTCTTGCTCTATTTTGTCGAAGAACGGGTAAAAGTCCGCGGGCATGCAGCCGCTTGTTTTCGGCAGCTCGCGCGTCTTTTTATAGTGATCGAACACATCGGTTGCGGGGAAGGTGCCATCGTCCAGGCATTTTCCGTTGAACGTCACGTGCATAGGCACCACCAAAATGCCATATTGCTGGGCAAGTTCGTTGGGAATGTCGTTTCCCGATTCAGTCATAAGAATATAGTTCGTCATTTTTCCTACCATTATTCTCGGAGAGCCAAGGTTTCGATGCGTGTTTTGTTGCTGTAGACGCATCGATAACCACGAAAACACAAATACACGAACTGTATCACTATGAGTAGAAATTGAAAAGAAGAAGTATTCGTCCCTTTTTTAGCCCGTTCCCCAGGTTTTTTGCTCGCGTTCGCTTGAACAATCCTGCTTATTGCTAAACTTCCCAACAGTTTACCGAAGGGTGCGAATCGTAACGCTGTTTACTAATCTTTTCGCAAACGTAACACAGAATCGATTTCGTCTGACCCTAAGGTGTTATCAGTGGCAATTTCAAGTGGCAAAGCAAGCTGGAAAAGAGAGGGCCGCTTGAATGAGTTTTGAACCGAAGGAGGTTTGAAAATGCACGAACAGGCAAGTGCAGTAGACTTCGATGCGCTGCTTGAAGCCCATGGCGTTTCTCGTCGTAGCTTCATGAAGTTATGCGGAGCTGTTGCCGTTGCTGCTGGCTTGGGTTCTGCGGGTATACCTAAGGTAGCATACGCGCTTGAAGACAAGATCATCGGCGCAACCGAGGGAAAGCTTTACCCCGCCATCTGGATCGAAGGCGCATCCTGCACGGGCTGCACCGAGTCCTTCGCTCAGGTGGACTCCCCCGATGCAGCGACTGTTGTCTTGGAGCTTCTGTCTTTGAACTACTCTGAGACGCTTTCCGCCGCCGCTGGTTTCTCTATGGAAGAAGCCAAGGAGCGCACCATCAAGGCTGGCAACTACATTCTCATTTACGAGGGTGCCATCCTGGAAGGTTGGGGCGGAAACGCTCTGCGTGTTGCCGGTGAGCCGGGCACGAAGCATCTGATTGAAGCTGCCGAGCATGCCAACGCTGTTGTGGCGTTGGGTTCTTGCGCAGTGAACGGTGGCTGGATGGGTGCTGAGCCCAACACGTCTGGCGCCATGGGCGTTCAGAAGTTCCTGGACAAGAACGGCATCAAGACCCCCGTTATCAACATCCCGGGCTGCCCGGCTAACCCCGAGTGGTTGGTTGCTGTCCTGGTTGACGTTGTCATGATGGGTCAGCTGCCCGAGCTTGACTCTTACAACCGCCCGACGGGCATCTTCGGTCAGACCATTCACGACAACTGCGAGCGTCGCGGTCACTTTGAGAATGGCGAGTTCGTGTACGAATACGGCTCCAAGGAAGAAGCGCTGGGCTACTGCCTGTATCCGCTGGGCTGCAAGGGTCCTCAGACCCATGCGAACTGCGGTGTTACTCAGTGGAACCATGGTCGCAGCTGGTGCGTGAAGGCCGGTGCTCCTTGCATTGGCTGCTGCGAGGCTGACCCCATGAATCCTTCCGACAACTGGGTTCAGGTCCACACGCCGTTTGCTGCACGTCTGCGCGACCTGCGCATTGGCGACCTTACGTTCAGCCCCGATGTTGCTGCCGGTGCGGTAACGGGCGTTGTTGCTGCAGCTTTGGTTGCCCATGGCGTTGGCATGAAGCTTTCTGGCCGTATGGACGGCGGCGCGCCTTTCGAGAAGGTTCGCTCTTGGGACGCAAAGCACCCCGACAAGTCCATTGGCGATTACGGTGACATCAACGAGGCTATTGCTGAGCAAGCCGAGCTGGATGCAAGCCTTAAATCTGGCAAGAAGGGAGGCCAGGAGTAATGACTCGTTCTATCATCGACCCGATTACCCGTATCGAGGGTCATCTGCGTGTTGAGATGGAAGTGGATGAACATGGCGTCGTCGAAGACGCCTGGGTTTCCGGCGGCTGCTATCGTGGCATGGAGCACGTGGTTGAGCATCGTACCCCCGAGGATGCGGCTCACATTGTGCAGCGTATCTGCGGCGTTTGCCCGGTTTCGCATGCGCACGCTTCTTCCATTGCTGCCGAGAAAGCTTACGGCATCACCATTCCGAACAACGCGCGTATCATCCGCAACATGCTGGAAGGCGCACAGTTTTTGCACAGCCACATTCTTTGGCTGTACAACCTGGCCGCGCTTGACTACGTGAACCCCATTGCCGGCCTTTCCGCCGACGTTGATGGCACCTACGAACTGGCTCGCCAGCTGGGCACTTCCACGAACAGCGATCTTGCTGCCGTGGCTGCACGCCTGGCGAAGTTCGCCGAGAACGGTCAGCTCTCCATCTTCAGCGGCAACTGGTTTGATGCCGACGAAGGCACCGCGTACAAGCTGCCTGCCGAGGCCAACCTGCTGCTTACCACGCATTATCTGGAAGCACTGCAGATGCAGTCCAAGGCTTCCGAGATTGCTGCCCTGCTGGGTGGCAAGATGCCGCATGTCATGACGCTCATCCCGGGCGGCACCGCATTTGTTCCCACCGATCAGAAGCTTGATGACCTGAAGATGCTCATCAAGGACCTGAAGGCATGGATTGACGACACCGTTTTGCAGGATACGCTGGCCATTGCCAAGTTCTACGGCGATGCCACCACGTTCGGCAAGGGCTGCGGCCGCTACATTGCGTGGGGCGTTTTCGAAGGACCTCAGTTCCCCTACGACAACGATTACACCAAGCAGATGGCAAACCGCTACATGCCGTCGGGCGTTATCGATGAGAAGCTGAACCTGACCGATCCGGTTGAGAGCTTGATCACCGAATACGTCGGCCATTCTTGGTATAAGGGCGAAGAGACCTACACGTCTCCTTACTTCGTTACCGAGGGCGAGTACACCGGTTACTACAAGGAGGAAGGCGCCAACGACAAGAACCCTGGCACCATCATGGACCGCTACAGCTGGGTCAAGGCTCCTGCTTACAACGGCAAGTCCATGGAAGCCGGCGGTCTGTCCCGCGTTCTTGCTGCTTACCTGCGTGGCCACAAGACCATCAAGCCGATGGTCGAGAGCGTTCTGGCTGCTACCGGCTTGCAGCTTACCGACCTGCAGTCTACGCTGGGTCGCGTTGCTGTTCGTCAGATTGAGACGGTTTACATTGCCGAGCTCATGGAGCAGTGGTGCGATGAGCTGATCGAGGCCGTGAAGGGCGGCGAGTCCGCATACTTCAGCGCTCCTCGGATCACGACTGGTTCCGGCACGGGCTTCTGGGAAGCTCCGCGTGGTGCTCTCTATCATTCCGAGAAGGTCACCAACGGCAAGATCGATGGTTACCAGATCATCATCCCGTCCACGTGGAACCTGGCTCCGCGCAACGAGTCCGGCGAGCATGGTCCGCTGGAGCAGGCGCTTATCGGTACGCCTATCGGCACTATCGAAAAGCCCATCAACGCACTGCGTACCGTTCACAGCTTCGACCCCTGCACTGCTTGCGCCGTGCACGTGTCCCAGCCTGCGACCGGCAAGCATTTCGAGACGGTAACTTCTCCTTGGGGGGTGAAGTAAATGGCACATCTTGCACATTATCGTGAAGCGCATCCGCTGCCGTTTGTCGTTACCCACTGGATCAACTTGATCTGCATGTTCATTTTGATCTTCACGGGCTTCTATATCCATTTCCCGTTCTTCCCGCTGTTCATGAGCGTTGCTCGTGGTCTGCATGTGTTGTGCGGTTTCGTGATTTTCATCAACTGCATCGTGCGTGTGATTATGGCATTCATCGTGAAGGCGGCTCCTGCAGGCGGTACGCGTGAGAAGACCACCGATATCCATATGTGGCTTCCGCAGAAGGATAACCGTCATCAGGCAATCGAATGGATCAAGTACTACCTGTTCTTGCGCAAGACGCATCCGCTCGGTGGTAAGCTGGGCGTTCCTCAGAAGATTTCCTATCTGATGATTGCTCCGCTTTTGATTATCATGTTCATCACCGGCATTTGCCTGTGGCCTCCAACCGCTACCAGCGAGTTCTGCATGGGCTTGCTCACGTGGATCGGCGGCGCTATGAACATGCGTGTTCTGCACTTCTTCTTGATGTTCGTGTTCATCATCTTCTGCTTCATTCACCTGTACTTGGCAAACATCGAAGGTCTGGAGCCCACGAAGCTCATGCTGTTCCGCAAGGAGCATGGTGGCTTGACTTACGATCCTAACAAACACGTGATCGACGGCAAAGACGAAATGACGCACGAATAACAGTGCGGCTTGCTTGCGAGCAGTCGTTAAGCGGTAAAGATTTTTTTGAAAGGGCATGTTGTGTCGGGAAAAGTTACAGCGTATCAGGGATTGTCTGACGAAGACATCAAGCGCGAAAACGAATTCCTGGCCAATCTGCCCTTTCTTAATTGGGGAGCCTTTTTTATGGCTCCCATCTGGGGTTTTGCTCATGGCGACTGGCCGGCAATCCTGTTTTACCCGCTGTGGATGTTCTGCGACAACTTGATTTACGCCGCTTGGCAAAGTCCTTCGACGCTTAATGTTGCACTGGCAGTGCTAACGGGTGTTATCATGCTGGTTGCCATGGTGGCGTATGCGCGCGTGAGCTCGCCGCGTTCGGCTCACCGTGCTATTGAGCGGGGAGAAACCCTTGAGCACTACCGGAAGAGTGAAAAACGTTGGGCAGTAGGCATGGCACTTATTGCGATTGTCATGCTTATTGCGGCAACGTACTATAACTTGAACATTCGCCCCACGTTGTAGCGGGGGCGGTGTTTGTTTCTTTGCGTAAAGGTACAAAGGAGTGAGCCTTTCGTGAGCGACAACATGAATACTGCTGGGGAAAGACCGCGCAAGGCGGCTCTTTTTTTCGTGGGCAACCAGCTTATGCTTGATGATGGCATTGGCCATGCAGCGTTTGAGGAGCTGCCGCGCGTCTATGAGCTGCCCGAAACCGTTGATTTGTTCGATGTGGGTTGCATGACCATGGATATGATCAATTACGTGCGCGATTACGATTTCTTGATGACTATCGATGCCGTGGAAGACTCAGGACAGCCCGCGGGAACGGTTTTCCGTTATGCGCCCAGTGACGTTGATCGTGCCGGTATGATGGCGTCGCTTCACGATTTGAAGTTGGCGAATCTGTTTGATGCTGCTGATTTGCTGGGATATAGCTCCGATGGCATCTGCTTGGGCATGCAGGTGGAAAATGCCGAGCCTGACCAGTACGTAATCGGGCTTACCGAACCGTGTGCTGCGG
>CAKTVK010000072.1 GCA_934623455.1 uncultured Eggerthellaceae bacterium
TGCTCCGGATACCACCAGCCGTGCTCGGCATGGATGTAGTGAGGATCGATCATCGGGTCGATATGGGCAACCTGCTTGCAGCGACCCTCGGTGTTCTCGATCCAGATCCACTCGCCCTCGTTGATGCCGTATTCTTCGGCAACGGCAGGATTGATCTTTACCAGCGGATACGGATGGAATTCACGCATCGTTGCCTGCTGGCGGTTCTCGGAGTGGAAGAACTCGTAGGAGCGCGAGCCGTTGATGCAGATGAACGGGTATTCCTTGCGGAACTCTTCATCGTTCATGTGGCGCGTCGTGGAAAGCGATGCAACATGCTCTGCTAACGGGGGAATGCCCCAGGCGCCGAACGTGGCGTAGGGCACCAGCTCGATGCGGCCGGAGGGCGTGGAGAAGCCCGGCTTGCCGTCGGGGCGCAGCATGCCCTTCTCGTACTTGTAGTAGGTGTCGCAGAAGTCGTCGTACTCGTAGCCGCCCTTCTCCACCAGGGACCGGAAGGAGCACTCGCCGTCGGCGGCGTGCTTCTTGTAGTAGTCGGTGTGGGCGTCCTCGATCTCGACCATGCCCGCCTTGGAGCGGCCCGCGGACTTGTAGCTCTTGCCCGTCTCGGGGTCGTAGATGTTGAAGCCGGTGTCCAGGTAGTCCTGCAGCAGCGCCTCCAGCGTGGGCCAGCGCTTCTCGAACAGCTCGGGGTTGAGCTTCAATCCCAGCGCCACGACCAGCTCCTCGTCGGACTTGGCCTCGTACCACTCGGAGACCGACTTCATGGCGCGCAGCGGCGTCCACCACACGCGCATGGAGTCGCGCTCGGCGGTGGTCTTCAGCGGCAGGAAGATGTCGGCGAAGGCAACGGCGGAAGGAGTCATATATGGATCGGCAACAACGCAGAACTCAACGCTGGAGAGCATCTTGTAAACGCGGGGTGCCGCCGTAGCGGAGCAAACAATGGAGTTCGAGCCCTGGATCCATGCCATCTTGATCGGGTATGGCTTGCCCGTTTCGAACGCGCGGTTCACGGCGTCGCAGTCGGCCATGCCGATGAACTGAACGCAGCCGGGGTGAACCAGGTCAACGGTCAGCTTCTTGGCGAAGGTGTCGGGGTCGCAGTACAGCTGGGCGGTGGCGTAGCCGGGATTGATCTCAAAACCGTTGCGCACCAGGATGTTGGTGCCCGGCTTATCGATGTTGCCGCAAACGCTCATCAGATTGGATACCGTCTGGCACAGCTGAATGGAGTCAACCTGGGTATCGAAGGCCAAGCCCCAATGGATAGCACCACGCTCGGCGCTGGCATACAGACGCGCAGCAGCCGCGATATCTTCAGCCGGAATGCCAGTAATCTCGGAAGCCCACTCAGGAGTATATTGAGCAACATGGGCTTTCAGCTCTTCGTAATACGCGCACCAGTAATCGATGAACTCCTTATCCTGCAGGTCTTCCTGCGTAATGACGTTCAACCACGCCAGAGCAAGAGCCAGGTCGGTACCGGGACGAACATTCATCCAGTACTCGGCGCGCGCGCCCCACCAAGTGAGCTGCGGGTCAACGGAGATGATCTTGGTACCCATTTGGTGGCACACGTTCAGCCAATGACCAAGATAGCCGTCGGCGTTGGACCTCAACGGCTCAGAACCCCAAACAACAACGACATCCGGATTCTTCCACTCGGGATTGTTGTAGCGGTCGGCGTGGCCCTCAGAGGCATCCACGATGGGGAAGTCGCCAATACCAGCAGCCGTACCGCAGGTGCGGGGCAGATAGCAAGAATAGCCAGAGAAACCAATGGCGCCAATGTTAGGGGTGCCCAGGCAGGCGCCGCCCAGGAAGGGGACCCACGACGAGATGTTGCGACCGGTGCCATGATTAACGAAAATCGACTCGCGACCGAAGCCCGCCTCATCGATGTTCGTGTGAATCCAGTTCGCAATTTCGTCAAGAGCCTCATCCCAGCTAATGCGCTCCCACTTGTTCTCGCCGCGCTCGCCGGCGCGCTTCAGCGGGTACTTGGGCCGCTTCTCGTAGTTCACTCCCTCTACCAGGTTCAGGCAGCGCATGCACAGGCGGCCGTTCGCGCACGGATCTAGGGGGTCGCCCTCGATCTTCTCAAGCTTGCCGTCCTTGGTGTACATCAGCACGCCGCACGAGTCGTGGCAGCCCGGGGCGGAGTACGTGTAGGTGCGGGTGACGGTGTAGCCGTCCTCTTCCCATTGCCACTCCCCCTCGTGGTAAGCCTTGCGGTCAATACCATCAAGGAACTCTTGGTAATTGAACAGCATGTACCTCTCTCCTCTCTTTCATTTACAACACTATTGTGTATTGCGTTGCAATTCCGGATAAGGGAATCACAGCGCCCACAATAGCGCAGGCAGAGAGGCAAGACATGGGGTTAGAGGTGTTATCTTCTAAGGTATAATCCCTCAAGTATTATGGTTGTAAGAGAATATAAATAATAAGTAGACAGGACCGTTTTGCCTGGTAGATGCGTAGGGAAAGAGAAAAACTACTCTTCTTCCGCCCTGGCGATTTCGCACAACCGGTCTTTATCGTACTCAGCATTTTCAACAAGGTCCATAAGCTCTTGACGCGAATGAACGCCCGTTTTCTGATAGATATTGTAGATATGGGCTTTCGTGGTATGGGGCGAAATGACCAACTTCTCAGTGATATAGTCGCCGTTTCTTCCCCTTGCGAGCATTGCCAAAACTTCGCGCTGCCTATTGGAAAGGCCATACTCTTGCGCAACGGCATCGCACTTAGCTTGGAAGATATTCGAGCTGCTTACTACGATTTCTTCAACAATTTGCCCCGCAGAGGATCCGCTCAGCGACTGATCAATCTTCCGAATGGGGGTTCTCGGTTCAATCTCGACACGCGTCTCTCCATCTTCGTTATGGATGTGGAAATTCTCCTCTTCGGGGAAATTATCCTCAATCATGACAAACGAAGTTGAGAAGACAACGATCAGAATAAACACAACGATGGCAACAGCATGCGAAAGCGATGAAGAGCCAACAACCGACGGCAGAAAGCCCGTATACGCAATCCCCATGCCAACAAAAACGCCTAAAAACGCAACAAGACGTCCCAGCGAAAAAGAGCGCAACGTGGCCAACTCGCAGATGATTACATGCTTAAACATAGCCACGATCGAACAAGAAGTAGGAACAATCGACCAGCAAAGCAGCACCACCGCAAAGAAGGGTTTCCAGACATCGTCAACCAGCAGCAAGGGAAGCGTCGCAACAGCAGATACCGGCAAGAAAAAGCGCATCATGAGCGTCTCATTGATTATCTGCTTATGGAAGGAATCCACCAACAGCACAAGACAGGTGCCCAAAACGGACGCGATCATAAACACGTAGTGAGCAACTGTCAGCTCGCTCCAGTATGAAGCAAGGCAACCCAACGCAAATCCGCAAGCTATCGTAGCCGTTGCCGTTGAAAGGTACGACCGCCACGATACCGACTGCCGGGCATCCGACTCCGCCTTTTCAACAACGGTCTTTTTCCCTGCGCCAAGCACAAACTGGGCAACGGCGTACAAAATATACGCAGCCAATGCAAAGAAAACAGCGATGAACAGGCATACCCCCCCCTATCGAAAAACAAGAGCGGACAGCAAACAGCCACGCCGCAAGCGAAAAAGCCGTGAACGTAATCTTTTATTTGCGCATAGAAATGCGCACTAATGAAATCACCATACAAAGGGTACAGCAAGCCACTCCCAATACCCAGGAAGAAGTTAAACGTAGGGCAAATGCCTGCCCCTTCCCCACTAAAAAATACAAGACCAGCAACACCAATAACGCTGCAGACTGCAGATAGGGCGTAGCACAACCCATTATGCCTTGCGAAGGCGTCTGCGCATTGCCAAACGCAAGACAAAGATATGCAAGCACCCAGAACAAAGCAAAGGTGCCCACACGCACCAACCAAAGAATCAGGCGCAACATTGCTGGGAAAAAACGCTGGTAACGCAAGCGCCAAAAACAGCCACGCATAACACGCCACCGCACCAACGAAGCCCACTAACGTCCGGGCATCAAAAGAACTATATCGTTGAGCAATCTCGCTTATCTCCAGTTCTTTTTCTGGCTTTTCGTGACAAGCCTCAACTTTTTTCAAGAGAGCCCCCTAATCACCCAAGACAGTCAACGCATACACAACGCAAGCCCAATCGTTTCTTCAAATACCTATGGCATTTTCGGAATCTATCGGCATCCCCGCAAAGACCACAGCATGCTGCGCATCGCACCGCACCGCACAAATCGTTCGTTTTCTCTCCACAACGAAACAATCGCTTGCACGCCCGATTGCATATCTACCATTTCGCAAGCGCCAAATCGGTATCTAATACTTTAGGGCCGATGTCAGCAAGCTAATCTAAGCCAAGTCACTCAAAGGGGACAATACTTTTACACCACTTCGAATGAGATGTAAACCTTTGATTTGTAATTGTACCCTCTTTTTAACCCGCAATGATAAATTTATTTCAGGTAACCCCGGCAATCCGCGCGAATAATACCTCACGCCCCATGCCTAAACGCCACCAACAACGCAAATAGGAATTTGTGTGCGATAGAAAAACGATGGCTTGGCTCCTAGAATCTTCAACCAGAGGATGCGTATTTATGCGCCTTGAAAGAGGAAAGGAGAAAGTATGGCCGACTATAAAGAATGGTTGGAACAGCTTGATCGCAAAGCCTACCACGATGGGGAGTGGCAGTGGGACGAAGACGGCTTCACCGTCACCCGTACCACCCACTGGTCGCCTCCGGGCTGCCACATGGGCTGCGGCGTTTTGCTTTACACCAAAGACAACAAACTGGTGAAGGTGGAAGGCGACCCGCTGAACGCGGTTGCAAACGGCAAGCTGTGCGTTCGCTGCTTGGCAATGCCCGAAGCAGTAAATCACCCCGATCGCTTGAAGTACCCGCTGAAGCGCGCCGGCGAGCGCGGCGAGAACAAGTGGGAGCGCATTTCTTGGGACGAAGCTTACGATGAGATTACCGAAAAGGTTCTTAAGATTAAGGAAGAATTCGGTTCTCAGTCTATCGTAGTCGTTCACGGTACCGGCCGTAACATTGGCTGGCAGGTTCCTTACTTCGCTTCCGCCTGCATGGAGACCCCGAACGTTTCCACGTTTGGCTTCACGGGCTTCGCTTGCTACCTGCCCCGCATGATTGGCACTTCTGCAAAATTCGGCGATATGTTCATCTCCGACGCGTCGCAGCAGCATTGGGACCGCTACAGCAACCCCGATTGGCAAGTTCCGGGCGTTATCTTGGTATGGGGCAACGAGCCCATCAAGTCCAACGCTGACGGCTTCTTGGGCCACTGGCTGGTTCAGTGCGTGCAAATGGGATCCAAGATCATCTCCGTTGACCCTCGCCTGACCTGGTGGGGTGCGCGTGCAGCTTACTGGTTGCCCGTTCGTCCTGGCACCGACGCCGTTGTTGCTATGGCAATGCTGAACGTCATCATCGCCGAGGATCTTTACGATCACGACTTCGTTGATTGCTGGACGTTTGGCTTCGACATGCTTGCCGAGCGCGTTGCAAACAAGACTCCCGAGTGGGCGTCTGAAATCTGCGACGTTGACCCCGAAGTCATTCGCGGCGCCGCACGCTTGATCGCTACCTCTTCAAGCTGCGCTTGCCAGTGGGGCTTGGCCTTCGAGCAGCAGATTGCAGCTTTGGGCGTTACCGAAACCGTGGCCGACATCATGGCCATTACGGGCAACATCGATAACCCCGGAGGAAACCTGCTTACCCGTTGCGCCTTCTTGATTGAAAAGCGTTACGGCTTGGGCGACGAATACATTGACCCCGAGGTTTACGCTAAGAAACTGATTCCTGCAACTTCGGGCATCAACGAGTCGAATATCGTTTCCTGCGCTGACTCCGATGCAATTCTTGCTGCCTGCGAAACCGACGAGCCCTACAAGATTCAGATGTTCTGGATTCAGAGCTCCAACGCTTTGGCCTGCGCTTCTATGGACCCCGCACGTACGCGTGCCGCTCTGATGCGCGTTCCGTTCATTGTTGTTGCTGACCCGTTCATGACGCCGACCGCACAGGCTCTGGCCGACATTGTGCTGCCCGTTGCCATGAGCTGCGAGCGCAACAGCTGCCGTACCTGGTGGAGCCCGGTACGCACCATGGTTAAGGTCACCAGCTACTACGAGGCAAAATCCGACGAGCAAATCTGCCTTGACCTGGGCAAGCGCATCAAGCCCGAGCACTGGCCTTGGGAAACCGACAAAGACTGGTGCACCTGGTATCTTACCGATCAGCTTGCTCCCAATGGCACCGAGTACCATCGCACTTGGGAAGAAACCGTTCAGAACCCCAGCGATGACTCCGAAGAGTGCTATGGCAACAGCTGCAACGGCACCGCATACTGGAAGTGGCTGGGCACTTACCGCAAGTACGAAAAGGGCATGCTGCGCCCCGACGGCAACCCCGGCTTCAACACCCCCACCGGACGTATTGAGCTTTGGTCGTTCGGCTTTGATCACTGGGGCGTTGATCCGTTGCCTTACCACGTTGAGCCGCCTGAGTCTCCGCTCTCCACGCCCGAGACCTTCAAGGAATTCCCCATCATCCTTTCCGGTGGTGGCCGCTCCTTCGAGTTCTTCCACTCCGAGCATCGCCAGATGCCCACCATGCGCGAACTGCATCAGTGGCCGCTTATCATGGTGAATCCGGAAGACTGCGAGAAGTACGGCGTTCATGACGGCGAATGGATTTGGGTCGAGAACAGCCGCGGTGCACGCTTCAAGCAGGTCGTAAAGGAAACCGTTGAAGTATTGCCTGGTCGCGTTCATGCAGAACATGGTTGGTGGTTCCCCGAGCAAGATGGCGCAGAGCCCAACTTCTACGGCACCTACGATTCCAACTTGAACAACATGACCGAAGCATTCCGTACCGGTCAGGGTGGTATCGGCAGCGCTATCAAGAGCATGCTTTGCAAGATTTATCCCTGCAAGGAAGGCGACGTTATGCCGCACGACGTGATTGCCGAAAAGGGCGATTTCGCGGTTTACGAGCCGGGCAAACCCTACACGCCGGTTGAAGAGCCGGTTGTAACGACTATCAACTAAGGAGGAATCATGAAAGGTATTCTAATTAATTACGAGTACTGCACTGGATGCCATTCCTGCGAAGTTGCTTGCCGTAATGAGCTTGGCCTTACGAAAGGCGAATACGGCATCAAGATGACCGAGGTCGGCCCTTACAAGTATGAAACCGAGATCAAGGCAGAGACCCCTTACGAGTGGGTCTACAACCCGACCATCACGAAGGCCTGCAACATGTGCAAGGAGCGCACCGAAAAGGGCAAGATGCCTTCCTGCGTTCAGGCCTGCCAGGCATGGTGCATGTACTACGGCGAAGTGGAAGATCTTGCCAAGAAGATGGACGGCAAGACGCGCTGGGCACTGTACACCACCGTTGAGCATTAACAAATTGTTGCATTACATCTCCGCTTCCTGCTTCATTGGGAAGCGGAGATTCTGGGGATGCAAAAACAATTGAAAGGGGATCAAGCATGGAAGTTAATGTTACTTTGCGAGGCGAAAATAAACTCGCAGCTTTTATCGAAGAAAATGCCACCATTGACTTCGAAACCGCCAAAAAGGACCTTGAGGCTCAGTTTCTTGCAGACGAGAAAGCCAATCAATATGTCCTAGCGGCAGATAAGGCAAAAGACGGTGCAGAACATGTTATCAAGTACATGGGCGTTTGCATGTCTTACGATGCCCAGGGCACCCAAATCGGTGGCGGCAAAGCTTATCTTGACAAGGGTCAGGAAATCGCCCGAAAAGACATCACCATCGTGTTTATGTAATTCCCGGATGCCCCTCCTTCCACGAAAAGCCCAAGAGAGCGATCCTGCAAGCCTTGCTCTCTTGGGCGGACATCAAAGAAAAGAGGGCGCTCAATCCGGCAATGGCGAGCGCCAAGGATTCCTTTCTTGTAAGAAGTCGGTAATGTTTATCGTTCGCCATTGATGCGGATATCCATTGTTGAAAACGTTGCCCGCCAAGAAAAGCGGCGACGTGAATCAAGCTCGTAAAACGAAAGGAAAAGAGCATGTGTTTTAGACCAGCAGCAGTAGAAATTGAAAAGACCTGCCCGAAATGCGGTGCCAAGGCTGAATCGTCCGAGACGGTATGCCCCTCTTGCGGTGCCGACCTTCCTGCAGGACCGGCTATGCCCGGCGCTCCTGGCGTTCCTGGTGCCCCTGCAGCTCCAGGCGTTCCCGGCGCACCTGCTGCCCCCGGCATGCCTGGCGCTCCCAAAGCTCCCGGTGCCAAATAAGAGCAAGATGCTTGCATGACAAACATCTTGCAAGCATTCGTTCACCTTGGATTTTGCGGGATTGAGTATATCAATCTCGCATTTTCTCGTAATGTGGCTGCTGCATGCAAATCGTTTCAACTGGGGATATGCAATAGCCACAACTCCCCTTCTTCCTTTCTTTTCACCGCAATTCATTCATAGGATGGGGATTCATCGTATACAGAAAAGTTTGAGAAAGGATCAAGAATGCTGAGCAAGCGTCAAAATTTCATTGAGTGCATAACGGGAGGCAATCCGGACCGCTATGTAAATCAATACGAAGCATTCAATCTTATTCGCCCGTCTATTCACTGTGACATGTCGCATTTCGCTTCCGATGGCTACATGATTGACGGATGGGGCGTATATCAAGGACAAGTAAAGGGTCAAGAGAATATGGGCTTGTTCCCCATGCATGACCCCGAGCATCTGGTTGTTAAAGATGTCTGCAACTGGAGAAATGAACTCACTCCCCCGAAGAACCCCGATGACCCCGCAATCTGGGAGCCTCTTCAGGAAAAAGCTGAAGCAGTTGACCGTTCCGAGCAGTTTGTCACCAGCGTGTGCCTTCCGGGCATGCTTGAGCGCTGCCATCACCTTATGGGCATGACCGAATGCATGGCCGCATTCTACGAAGAGCCCGAAGAGATGGAAGAGCTCATTGACTTCATCACCGAATACGAACTTGAAGTTGCAAAATGCCACATCAAGTACATCAAGCCCGATGCTATGTTCCATCACGACGACTGGGGAACCAAGCTTTCCACGTTCATGGCGCCCGACATGCTTGAGGAGTTCTTCTTGAAGCCGTATCAGAAGGTGTACAGCTACTACAAGGAGCATGGCGTACAGTACATCATCCATCACTCCGACTCTTACGGCGAGACCTTGCTTCCTATGATGGAAAAAGTTGGCATTGACGTATGGCAAGGCTGCCTGCGCACCACCAACAACCTTCCCGAGCTCATTAAGGAATGGGGCGGAAAGATTACATTCATGGGCGGCATCGAAAACGCAATGGTTGACAAGCCTGACTGGTCCGAAGAAGAGGTAATCGCCGAGGTTAACACGGCAATCGACTTCGCGAACAGCAAGAAGTTCTTCATTCCCTGCATGACTTCCGGCATCAACGACTCGAACTTCCCTGGCGTATACGATATTGTTACTCGTGTTATTGACGAGCGTTCTAAGAGCGATTTCTAGGCTTACATCGCATTTGGCAAAAAGGGTCGCTTATTGCGGCCCTTTTTGCATTTTCTGCTGTATTCTGCTATATTTCGAAATCATATTTCGTTTACTTTTTCAGAACGATTTTCGAAATAAGGTGCTTGACATGAAC
>CAKTVK010000073.1 GCA_934623455.1 uncultured Eggerthellaceae bacterium
ATAAGTACACCGTTGGTTTTGACTCCGAACACATGCCGGCAGATGCTAAGATCGACGAGAACCTGATGGATTACGTGTTGGGTAAATACGACGGCATTCCCAAGACATCCGAATGGGCTTCGAAGATCTGCGGCGTGCCTGTTGATCGAATCACCTGGTTCGCACGTGAAGTTGGTATGAAGAATAAGGTCATGATTCTTCATAACTACGCCATGGCTCGTTGCCACGGCACCGAGATGCTTCCCCAGATGCTGATGGCTTTGGGCGCTATGGGCGGCCATATGGGCAAAAGCGGTCATGCGTGCGGCACCGCGTACAACACGGGCGCTGGCTGGGCTGGTCCTTCGCTGATTAACCCTGGCAAGAACGGGCTTCCTCCTGTTCCGAATCCGGTTAATCAAATCGCACCAGCGGCCCTGGTGTGGGGCCTTATTAAGAACGGCGGCGGCTCGTATCGCCATGTAGGCGATTGGCTGCAGCTTAGGATGTCCATGGGTCGCGACGAAGTGTACCCCGAAATTCATGGCATCTTCCACGAGATTACCGCGCAGCTGCAATCGGGCATCAATATGGCCGAGGGCATTGAGGCTCATCGCAAAGTTGACTTTGTGTTCACGCGCGCTCAATTCATGACCACTAACGCCCTGTATTCCGACATTGTTTTGCCGGTGACAACGGAATGGGAGCGTGTTGGTGGATTTGGCGACTACCCGAACAGGGAAACGATTATCTGCTACACCCAGGTAACCGAGCCGCTTTATGAAGCGAAGACCGACCAGGAAATCGAGCGCTTGTTGCTTGAGGCGTTGGGAATTGACCCCAATACTGTTTATCCTATTAGCGAGAAGCAGCAGTTCTTCAATCAGTTGGCAGGCAGCACCGTGGTTAGCGAATCCAGCCCAACTGGCTTTGGTCCGCTGTTGACCATCACTCAGAAAGACATCGATGAGTGGGGTGTAGAGGGAAAGCCGCAAGAAGGCGTTATTTCGCTCAAGGAATTCTTGGAGCGCGGCACATATCAGATACCGCGCAAGGAAGGTGACAAGTACGGCTTCATCGGCTTCAAGTCGTTTGTTGATGATCCTGAGGGACATCCCCTTACCAGTGCCAGCGGTAAGCTTGAAATTTACTGCCAGGCACGCGCCGACTTGCTGAACAGCTTCAAGTTCAATTCGACTGTGTTCAAACCCTATCCGACGTATTTCGTTTCTGAGTTGGGTTACGAGAGCACGTTTGAGAATTGCGATATTAACGGAAAGAAGGGCGAATACCCCTACGTGTTGTACAACCCGCACTATATGGGTCGCTCTCACAGCACGTACGGCAACTGCCCTTGGTTGCGTGAAGCTTGGAAGAGCCCCGTGTTCCTTAATGCCTCCGATGCCGCAGAGAAGGGCATCCAGGATGGCGATACTGTTATGATTTGGACGAAGTACGCCAAGACGTTGCGCAAAGCATGCGTGATGGAAACGCTTGTGCCAGGCGAAGTGGGACTTCCGCATGGTGCGTGGGTTGATATTGACGAGAAGACGGGCATCGACCGTGGCGGCGCCGACAACTATCTTATCGGCAACGATATTCCCGGCATGGGCATATCGGGCTACAACAACTGTAACTGCAATTTCGAGAAATACACAGGTACGCCTCTTGAGGATGATTATCTCCAGCCGCAGCGTATCTTCTCGTTTGAAGCGTAGGGAAGGGGCGCAGACGCATGACCAAGGTCGGATTTTATTTTGATATGGCGAAATGCATAGGCTGCCGCGCCTGCCAGGTTGCGTGCAAAGACAAGAATCGCCTTGAAGTGGGTTATCTTTATCGCGAGGCCCATACGTACACGGTGGGAACGTTCCCTAACGTGAAAGCGTTCAGCTATTCATTTGGTTGCAACCATTGCGATAAGCCTACTTGTTTGGATAATTGCCCGACGGGTGCCATCTACAAGGCGGATGACGGTACGGTAATTCAGGATAAGACAAAGTGCATCGGTTGTCGTATGTGCGTTATGTCTTGCCCCTATGGCCAGCCGCAATACTTCCCTGACGAGGGTGTTTCTGGAAAGTGCGATGGTTGCTACGGCCTGCGCAAAGAGGGCAACCAGCCTGCGTGCGTGGCGTGCTGCCCGAACCGCGCATTGGACTTTGGCGACATCGATGAGCTGCGTGCCAAGTACGGATCCAACCTGGATGGAGGAAGCATTGTCGTGTTGCCGTCACCGGATCTGACGAAGCCGAATGTTCTTATCAGGACGAAAGAAGCTGCCTTTGATGCAAGCGCTCGTGAGTTGAAATGGTAAGTTGATTTTCGGAAGTGTTTAGTTTTGCGGTCGCACCACATGCTTGGCGTGTGGTGCGGCTCGATTTGCGGATTGATTCCGCTTGCTGCAAGAACGCGATGTAAGGAAGTGCCAATATGACAAACCGTGAACACGAAAGCGAGATTGCGCTGACTCTTGCTCGCCGTACCTATATCTACAATCTGATGCATGTCGTGTTTGGAAGCGAGCCAACAGGCCAGACCGTAGAGATGATGTTCAGCGAAGATGCTTTCGAAGCGTTTGCCGTGGTAAGCGGATATTTTTCCCAGGAGGGATGCTCGGACGGTGCGACGGCGCGCTTGGGTAAGGATGATGTTGCAATTGCTTGTCGCGTTAAAACGGCGGTTGCTCTTTTGGGGAAAGCTCGGGCAGCAAGCTCGGATTCTGCTTTTGCGGATGACTTGAGCAGCGATTACGTCAAACTCTTCTTGCTTCCAGGGCCTGCGTATGTGTATCCGTGGGAGTCTCCGTATGTAGGTAAGGAAAAACTGCTTTTCCAAGAAAGCACGCTTGACGTTCGTTCTTATTATTACGATGCTGGGTTTAAGCTGCAAGCCGAGCGTCGTTCCCCCGATGATCACATTGCTGCGATGATGGATTATCTGGGTCGAATGAGCGGTCGAGCATTTGAAGCGTATGCCGACGGTAACGACGAACAAGCGCTTCGGATTCTGAAGACGCAACGTGCTTTCTTGTCGAATCACGTTTTGAATTGGATAGGTGATTTGGCTGCTCAGATAGCGGAAAAGGATAAGCGGGCCTATTATGCTGCGTTCGCTGTGATCCTGGATGCTTTTGTTCGCTTCGATGATCGATCTACGGAAGAGATTGTTCGGGAGCTTGAAGGATGCGCTAAATAGCGGCTCGTATTACCGCAACTCTACGTTGCTTGCGCTTGGGCAGGAGCTTTTCTTCAAATCTATTCATGTTGTTGGATTTTGGGCTCCAAATTCGAAGTTAGAGCAGGTTGGAAGTAGGTCAAGAGCGCAAATCGGGCTATTTTTCGACGAATGCGATCTCTTCAGTGAAGGTGATTTTCTAAAATACCAGTTCACAATTATGTTCGGTTGAGATTGATTGCGAGCGCGGGCTGCAACTGAAGATTCGACCTACTTCCAACCTATCATAACTTCGAATTCAACCCCGTTTTTTCAACAACCTGACTTTGAAAGCGGGCGACGTGGGGCTGAATAGGGCCAAACGTCCTTGAAAGCGGCCGCCACGGGGTCGAGCGAGGCTGGATGTCCTTGGGAAACGCGCGCTGTGTAAAGCCGCATCATTACAAAATCGTTCACAGTTCTTTGTTTTCGGAGGTTTAATCCGTTAAACTTCGATTTTTCGATAACGGTGAACGATTTTCATTGAACTGCCGTTGCCGAATAAAACGAAGGCCGACGACTCAGGTTGACTGAATCGTCGGCCTTTCTGCTTGCGAAATGCATGAGCGGCAGGGCTCTTGCTGTTGTGCGCTCCTCTGCAGGCCCTTGCCAGCATACCGTTGCTGCACTTGCGCTGGCACCCCGCGGCCACGCGCTACTCCTTGGGCATGCGAGCTAGGAACACAATACCCACGATGAACAGGACTGCAATGGAAAGCACGCCTAAGCTGGCATTCCCCGTGACCTGCGTGAACACCGACATCAGGAACGTGCCCAAAATCGCCGCGTACTTGCCAAAAATATCGAAAAAGCCGTAGTACTCGTTCGCGTGCTCTTTGGGGATAAGCTTGCCGAACTCCGAGCGCGAAAGCGCCTGGATGCCGCCTTGGAACAGGCCCACAGCGAACGCCAAAATCCAGAATTCAAGGGCGGAGCGCAGCAAGAACGCCGCGAACAGCGTGATGCACAAGTACGCGAACACTGCAATGCAAAGCATCTTGCGTGTGCCGAACTTTCCTGCCAGCTTGCCGTATGCAATGGCGGAAGGGAAGGCTACGAACTGCGTCATGAGCAGGGCCAACACAAGTTGCGTGGCATCGATGCCTAAATCGGTGCCGTAGCTGGTGGACATCTTGATAATAGTATGCACGCCATCGATGTAGAAGAAGTACGCAATCACGAAATACAGCAAGCGCTTGTCCTCCGCAATGCTCTTAAGCGTGGTGACAAGGCCGCGCATCACTTCGCCCAGCTTAATGCCGGTGCCGTCGTCTTCCTTGTAATTGACCTGATGAACGTTGCGTACCAGCGGCAAGCTGAACGCGAACCACCAAACGGCGGTAATCAGGAACGCGATTTTCATGCCGGTAGACATGTTAATGCCGAAATTCGACCCGAACAGCACAATCACCAGGCTGGCGATAAACGGCAGGCACGAACCGATGTAGCCCCATGCGTAACCGTGCGAGGAAACCATGTCCAGGCGGTCGTCGCTTTTGGCGGCGTCAACCAGGAATGCGTCGTAGAAAACCATCGAGCCGTTCAGCATAACAGCGGCAACCACGTATAGAATCAGAAACGGCAGCGCCTGGCTGGGGAACCCAAGAAGCGCGCAGCAAATCACGCCGATAATGACCGTGCCCATGAAGAATTTCTTCTTGTTGCCCTTGTAGTCGGCCAGGCTTCCTAAAATGGGCATGAGCAGGGCCAAGATGAGCGATGCGACGGTTTCCGCGTAGCCCCATGCCACCACCACGGACGAGCCGGGTTCGGCAATTGACTTGAAGTAAACGGGAATCAGTGCGGAAGAAAGAAGGACGAAAGCGGAATTTCCCACGTCGTAGAGGACCCAGCTTTTTTCCTGCTTGGTCATTTTCGTTTTTGCCACAAGTGCTCCTTTGCAAGGCTATCGGCCAAATTTACCGAATGGAATCAAAACGGTTAAAAACTGCAATCCACGCGTTTAGGCGTACCTGCTCATTGTATAGTTATGCTCAACAAAGAAAAAGGACGACTCCGTTTTTTGTCACTTTGATTTTGCACTGTCTTTACGCTTCTTTTGCACGGGAAAAGCGCCAAAGGCATAACATACGTGTCGAAGGCATGAAGGCGAAACGGAGTGAAGGGAGAAGATTATGCCTGCCATTATCACTCATGATCTTTTTGGAGAAGCCGTTTACGAAGGCGACGCATATTTTATTGGGATTGATCCCGAACAGCGCTTTGCTTTTCTTTTGGGAAATCAGGGTCCTGACCCGCTGTTTTATGCGCGCGCTAATCCGAGCATTTCGGAGTTTTCATCGCTGGGCAGCATTATGCACAGTCAGGATACCGACAAGGTTTTGATGGCGTTCCATGATGCGCTGGAGACTCTTACCCCTGATGAGAAGCCTATTGGGCGGGCGTATCTGCTGGGCTTTTTGTGTCACTACCTGCTTGATTCCACGGTTCATCCGTTGGTGTACGCGAATCAGTATGCCATATGCGACGCGGGCGTTGAGGGTCTAACGCGCAAGAACGGTAGCGAGATTCATGCTGTCATTGAGAGCGAATTCGACGAAGTGATGCTGTTCAAGCGCACGGGCAAAACGGTTGCTACCTTCAAGCCGTATAAGGAAATCTTGCAGGCAAACGATGAGACGCTCACGATTATCGGCAAGCTGTACTCGTATATGGCGGTCATGGTGTTCCAGCGTAGCATGCAGATCGATGTTTTCCGCAAGTCGGTTAAAGCGTTTCGCCTGGTGCAGAGCGTCTTTTACTCGCGTACGGGCATGAAGCGCTCGCTTTTGGCGCGCGTGGAAGAACTGGCGCGTCCGTATTCGTTCTATCGATCCATGTCGCACCGCGCGCTAGAGGCAACCGAGTGCGAATTCGATAACCACGAAGGCAATGCGTGGGTGAACCCCTTTACGAAGCAGCAGTCCACGGCAAGCCTGGATCAGCTTTTTGATCAGGCGAAAGCGCGCGTAGGAGCTGCGTTTGCGCTGTTTGACACCGACGAGTTCACGCCTGAAGCCGCACATGTCATTACGGGTGGCTTGAATTTCTCGGGCAATCACTTGCCGGGCGAAACGGTTGAATAGCGTGAGTGACGAAGCTGCGGGTGTTGGTGCTGGTGCCGGTGCTGCAGCTGGTGCCGGTGGTGCCGCCGCTGGTGCGGGTGCGGGCGGGCGCAGCGCGTTCGCGGCGGGGGACGGCGCTGCGGGAGCCGCCGGTGCGTGCGGCTGCAGCGCAGACGGCAGCACGGATGAGTTCCCCGTGGGCGTGGAACCGCTCGAGGCGTTTTTCGCGCGCGTGCCACGCTTCGCACTTGCGTTTTCCGGCGGCGCCGATTCCGCCTGCCTTTTGGGCGCTGCGGCAAAAGCGGGCTGCCAAGTGAAATCGTACCTGGTCAAAACAGCGTTTCAGCCAAATGCCGATGTGGCGGATGCACGGCGTGTTGCCGCTGAGTGGGGTGTGCCGCTTGAGGTTATTTATGCCGATGTGCTATCCCAGCCTGCTATTACGGCGAATCCACCCGACCGTTGCTATCACTGTAAGACGTTCATTTTCGGGACCATTAAAAAACGCGCGCAGTCCGATGGTTATCCCGTTTTATGCGACGGCACGAACGCCACCGACAACCCGGCGCGCCGCCCCGGCTTTCGTGCGCTGGCAGAGCTGGGCGTTGTTTCGCCGCTGCGTCGTGCGGGGCTCACGAAGGACGAAGTGCGCGCTCTGGGCAGAAGCGTGGGCGTGAGCTTGGCTGACAAACCGAGCTTTTCTTGCTATGCCGTTCATGCTCCTGCAGGTCAGCCGCTTACTAAGGAAGTGTTGCGCCAGGTGGCAGCATCGTTTGGTGCGTAACGGCAGGGGCTTGATCCCTGCAGCTGTTTCTCTTGATTCGCAAAAAATCGTTCACAGTTCTTTGTTTTCGGGACTTTATCCCGATTAACCTCTCTTTTTTGATAACTGTGAACGATTTGGAGTTATAGGACACATAAGCCCATCGAGGCGTCAATAGTCATATGCGTCCTATAACTCCAACTTGATCGGCGGATGCCGAAAAAAACGGCTCCCTTCGCAATGAATGAAGCCGTTTTTGCTGAGATGTTTGTTGCAAACGTGAGGAAGAGCAAGGTTTCAAGTCCATCGTTGCGGGCTGCCGCCAGCCGCTTCGCCCTTAAATTTCGGTGAACTCGTACGAATAGCCAATGGCACCATTGTCGAACAGGTACACAATCTGGCCTGTTGATGTGACTTCCTTCGAGAACTTGGGGAAGTCCACGCCATGCTTCGCGCGAAGGTACTCATCGGGGCTTTCGATCTCGACTTCCTCGAAACGGGTCGTTGCGTTGCTCTGTCCACCGCAGCCGTTCCAGCTCTTGATTGCGATTTCGTATTCTTTCATGGTGCCCTCCCTTTTTCGTCTTGGTTCTTTCGTCATGTGGTTTGTTCTGCAGGCCTTTGTTTTTGGCCGTTGAATTTGTCTGATGCCCTGTGCGTCTATGGAGATTCTACCCTATCGTGCGGGTTCTTTGCATGCGCGATCTTGGGATGATTTTGCAGCTGCCGTTCCCGTTCGTGCTCCTGCTTTCGCGCTTCCGTGCATGGCGACTTTGATTCCTGCTCGTTCGGATGCGGCGACTTCATTTTCGCTTCGTTTACCAGCGCGCCGAGCATAAACAAACGCGAAAATCAACCCTGCTGCGGCAATTACCGCAGCTAAAGCTGTTGCCAGGGAGAAGCCTTGAGCGGCCGCTGCTTCAAAGGAAAGATCCACCGCGGCATTTTGTCCCGCTGCCATGATTCCCGTGAAAAACGATGGGCCAATGCATGCTGCCAACTGGACAAACGTGGTCATCAAGGCAACACCGAAGGGGTTGAGCGAAGCGGGCAACGTGCGCAATCCAGCGGTTTGAGCCGGCGTGAGCGTCATGCCGACACCCGTGAACACCAGAAGCGCACCAATAATCACTGCTTGCACGGAAAGAAGCGAGCTTGACAGGGACAAAAGGGCGAAGCCCGCAAAAATGGCGGCGAAACCCAGTGGCAAAAGCGGCCATTCGCCGTGTTTGTCCATAACGCGTCCGCTGATAAGGGCGACTCCGGCATTCACCAAAACGGGAACCAAAATGATCATACCCGCTGCGGCTGCCGTCATGCCCATGGCCTGCTCCAGGTACAGCGGAAGCAAAACAGTGGACGAAAACGTGCTCATCATTGCAATCAGAACAAGGATGGTTGCCGGAGAAAACGAGCGATTTTTCATAGGGGTCAAGTCAATCAGCGGGTGATCGCAGTTCAATTGACGGCGAACAAACAAGCCAATGGCAGCAGCCGCGAGTACAAGCGCTGCAACGCCTGTAAGCGTTTCGGTCGAGACCTTCGTCAGGCCAAACGAAAGTGCGGTGAGCCCCAGGCAGCTCAAGATCACTGATGGCGCATCAAGTGATGCCGGTTGGTTGTTCTGGTTCTTCAGGAAAACGCCGCCCAGAATCATTAGGGAAACAATAGCGCAGATGGGCGGGATAAAAACGCTGTGCCATCCGAGCGAAGTTACCATGCTGCCGCACACCACGGGCGCAAACGCGGGTCCGAACGTGATCATGCAGCCGCCAATGGACATATAGCTTCCCAGTTTGTTTTTGGGCGTAACGGCTAAAACGGTGTTCATCATCAAGGGAATGAAAATTCCCGAGCCCGCCGATTGCAGTAAGCGCGCCGCAAGAAGCATGGGGTAGCTTATGGCGCAAAGCCCAGCCAGCGAACCCGCAAGGAAAAGGGCCGAGGCGGCGAAAAACAGGGTGCGCAGCTTGACTCTGCGGTACAGGAAGGCAGCCAGAGTGACCATGATGGTGGTGACAACCATGTATCCCGTGACCAGCCATTGTGCGGCAATCGAGTCAATGGCGTAATCGTCCATAATGGCAACAAGTGCCATGTTCATAAGATTTTCACTGAATCCCGCCAGGAACGCACAAGCGTACAAAACGCCGAGCAGTGACAAGGGAGATTTTTCTTTTGTTTGCAGTGTATTCAGTGACGGTTCTTTTTTAATGCGGTGCATACGTGCTTCTTTCCTTTCTTGCTTTGCAGGCCCGGTACTGTTCAGAAACGAAATCTGAACAGGGAAGACCCTGCGGTTATTCATTTTTTTGTTGAGGGAGTATCAGAGCGTTGTTGAAACGTCTGAAGAATCCCGGGACAGCAACTGGACTTACATTGCGTTGCCATCGCGGGGACAAAAGCACGTTGCGCGTAAAATGATAGCCAAAAAACGAAAAAATGGGCGTATCAAAACGGGGAAAGTGATTTTTCTTGACGTAAAGTTAACTTGAGTTAATTTGCAAGTTCATCCGAACACTTGCGTTTTGTTCTCGAACTGACCCGAACGCGTTCGGATGAGTCCGAGA
>CAKTVK010000074.1 GCA_934623455.1 uncultured Eggerthellaceae bacterium
CACGAGCGCCCGTCCCGTTAACTGCGAAAACACCGTTCACGCCGGAAGTGTTCGGATGACGATGAAAATCAACCAAAGGAAAGCAAATGCAAAGAAGGGCTTGTCGGGGAAGAAAAAGCCAGCGTACGCACGACGCACTGTGACAAGGGGAGCGCGAGGCATGGAACCAAGAGAGCACCATTAAAAAAAACCAGCGTACGCACGGTACGCTGGCTTGTAAGGTGAACCTTGATGTTACTCCTCGGGCTCGCTTACGTCGGCGGGGTAACGCCTCGGCGCGTCGGGGGCTGCCTGGGGTCCCTCCAAAAACTCGCGATCAGGGGAAACGCCCGGCATCCACTCACGGCGCGCGTAACCGTCGCGCCCTTCCACCATGTTGCCCCACGGGCTGGTCTGCCAGTTGGCCCACTGGTTCGGCGGCACAATGTAGTCCGCCAGGCTCTCGGCTTTCCCGTAATGTTTCGTGCGATGGTACGCCTTATACCAAATACAGTAACGCTCACCTGGAAACACCTCACACCAGCCATCACGCGAACCGCCGCACGGTCCATTACGCTGGCACTTGGGGCACTGCGACATGGGGCACGTGTAGCCGCACGCATATAAGCCGCAGTCGCCGCAATCAATGCAGTGATACAGCGCAACTTTACTCAAATGCTCTATGCCATGGGGACGCAGCTGCCCGCGCTTACGGTCTTTGCCGCCAACGACCGACTTGAACGCCGCGTTAATGGGGCTTCCCGGCACGAACACCAGCTTATGGAAGACACGCGACATGCGATAGTTTCCACGAATCTCCTTGTCGCCGAAAAGATCGCCTTCCAGGGCGTTGCGCTCGTTGGAGTTCAAAAGCGTCTCGGGATCTTGCTTGTACACCCAGAAGCTCGTCTTGGGCGCAAACATCACGTCACGCGCCGCAGCTTGCCAATCGCTTGCGTACTCCTGCGCCTTTTCAAGCAGGTATTTCACCGTTTCGGCATTAACGTGAGCACCGCCGATATGAACGCCCGCATAACCCATGCCGCGCGCAGCAGCAATAAGCTTCGCTGCACGATCAAAGCGCGCTTGAAGGCCGCCATCAGGCAGTTCTTTTTCCGCACGCACAACTTCCAACAGCTCATCGGACACATCGCAACCGGGAACGCCGCCGCGATGCATGAATGCCGCCGTGCCCGCATTCAGCACGAAAATGTTTGCAACCAGGGGAACATCAATGCCGGCATCGCGCACGAGCATGAGCATTTCCTGCATCTTGCGCGCATCGTAGCCCACTTGGCTCACAATGAAACGCGCGCCAGCGGCAACTTTCTTCTTCAGCTTATAGAACTGCGTGAACACTTCCCCTTCGGTCCATTTGAAGGGAGAAACCACGGCACCCGGGAAGAAATTGGACGGCTGCGTGCGCACGAGCTTTTTGCCGCGCGGATACGCCATGCCTTCGTTCATATCGCAGACAAGCTGCGTCATGGTAACGGGATCAAGGTCGAACACGGGACGCGCCTGGCCCATCCAGCCGTCGGTGGGGGCATCGCCCGTCATGCACAGCAGGTTTTCGATTCCCGCGCGTTGCATGCCGTAGAGTTGCGACTCAATCTGATTGCGATTGCGGTCTTTGCAGGTCATGTGGACCAAGGGAATAACACCATGGGAAAGCAGATCGGTTGCGAACGAATCCGCAAGAAGAGCAGGCGTGCCGCTGGGAGAATCGGTGATAGAGATGGCGTCAACCAACCCCGTGTTCCAAATCTCAACCGCCTCTTCAAGCGTCTTTATCTGGGCTGGCTCCACTGCTCCCCTGCCGGGAACGGCTTCGACACTTACCACGAATGAGCCTGACTCGAATGCCTCTCGAAAACGATTTTGAACCATAGCATCTCCTTGCATCGCTGGCCACTCTCACTAACAGCAAGTCCGACTTCTGCGCAAGTACCTTTTAGATTCACTCGCCCGTTGTAGTCGCTCGCGTTCGAGATTTCCCTTGCCCCTATTGTGCAACAAAAAACGCCCACCGAACAGGTCGGTGAGCGTTTCGAGCCAATTAAGTCGCGAAAGGCTTAGCCTGGAATTAACCCAGCATAACCTCGGCAGCCTTAGCAGCGCAAGCGCCTGCATCAACGGTGTAGTAGTCAGCACCGATTTCGTCGCAGAATGCCTGGGTAACAGGAGCGCCACCAACGAAGATGGTGCGACCATCGTCCAGGCCAGCGTCCTTGATGGCCTTAACAGCGTCGGCCAGAGCAGGCATGGTAACGGTCAGCAGAGCGGACAGGCAAACGAGCTTGCACTCAGGATGCTCACGCAGGTAGTCGCAGATAGCTTCGTTGGAAACGTCAACGCCCAGGTCAGCCATTTCGAAGCCCTTGCCCTCGAGCATCATGCGAACCAGGTTCTTGCCAATGTCGTGCATGTCGCCAGCAACCGTAGCAATCATGCCGTAGCCAGCAGGCTCGGAACCAGCAGCGGACAGATGCGGCTTCAGAACCTCGGTGCAAGCAGCCATGGTACGAGCAGCAACGAGCATTTCAGGAACGAACAGCTCGCCAGCAGAGAACTTCTCGCCAACGTAGTCCAAAGCGGCAATCAGACCGTCGTCCAGGATCTGCTGAGGAGCGACGCCCTCTTCCAGGCACTGCTCAACCAGCGGCACAGCCTTCTTCTTCTTGCCCTTGATGACCATTTCTTTGAGCTCTTCAAGCGTAGACATATCGTGTCCCCTTTCTTTTTAATTTGCGTTACTCTTCCTAAGCAACACTGAGCATAATAGAGGTTTTTTTCGCCTAGAAATTGCTCATTCTTGCTAATTTTTGTACTTTCTTGACAAGTTATCGCTATTTACCAAACAGCGGCGTCATTGAGGCCCGTCATCTCCGAAATATCGGAAACGTCGTTTATATCAACGAACGTGCACCCCAAAAGACGCCCGCGGCGCGAGCGATAATTCCCCGGCGTCATAGACGTTTCGCGCTTGAACACGCGAATAAAATAGCTCACGGAATCGAAGCCCACCGAATCGGCGATCTCCGCAATATCCTTGTCGGTGGAGATGAGCTCGCTTTTCGCCGCTTGGATGCGCACTTCGTTCACGTACGTCACAAACGTGCAGCCCATGTGCTCTTTGAACGTGCGCGAGAAGTACGAGGGCGAAAATCCCAGCGCGTCGGCCGCTTCTTCAAGCGAAACATGACGACGGTAATTCTCGTGGATAAACGATACCGCGCGGTACTTGAAATCGTCGAACTCAACATCGTAAAGGTTTTGGACCATGCCAATAACCTGTTCGGTGAAGTGGTGCACGCGGCTGCACATCTGATCCTCCGAGTTCATGAAGCGCATTTCGCCGCGACAGCGCTCGTTTGCGGGGAACAGAACCTCTGCGGACACGCCCGCTCGCAGCGCGGAATGCGAAATGACAGAAACCAGCTCGTCAATGCGTTCGCGAAGACGATAGCGCGAATCAACCAGACTCGATGAAAGCAAGAAACCCAGAAGCTCGTTGAGGGCATGGCGCGCTTCGGCCTTGTCAGCCTGACGGACGGCATCGATAAGCTTGCGCTCGAACTCAACCGGATATTCCTTCAGGTGGACAGATTTCAGGCCCAAAAGCGGTGCATCAGCGCCATACGGACGCTGCGCGTGAGGCGATGAAAGCGACGTTATGCCCTCCGAAGAGCTAAAGCCGAACATGGCGGTTGAGAACACAAGCGCGAGCTTTTGCAGGTATTCGCCGGTACGCAGGGGAATGCCGTCCTCTTCGTCCACTTCACGGAAGGCGTCGGGCGCAACACTCGTATCGGCAGATGTCTCAATGCGCACGGGACCAATGGTCGCAGCAGCCACCAAGCGGCTGTCCACCACAACGGGCGCGCAGAAGAACAGGTTGTCCTCGGGGCAAATGTACAGGTAGCTGCCGTTAGCGTTGTCGGCGAAAATGGACGCCAAACGATGCACGCGTTCGCACCCTTCGGGCCAGTTCTTGCCGTTGGTGATTGCCTGAGCATGCGGGCAGAGCTTTTTGCAGGAGCAGCGCGCGAAACGTACTTCAACGCCAAATTGCTCCGACGGATTGAAGAGCGTAACACCCAAACCGCTTGTCACGCTAAACGCCGAGACAACACTTGCCGCACGTTCCTCGTCGTAAAATGAATTTGTCATAATCTCTTATTTTTGCCTTTTTCTCTCTTTGTGGAAGCGCCCTTGGGTTGCAGGAATGCACCACGCAGCCAGTACGTCCAAATTCGCGAAACCATCAGGCAAAACTTTTCCATTGTCGAAAACCCGCCTGACCGCTTTTACGAAATATAACTTTCTTGTCTTTTCTCGCATTTGAAAAATAGCACATTCTTGAGCACAACACGCAAATTACTCCATAAACGTTACGCTTAGTACCCTATCGTTTTGCAGGGAGTTGACAAAATACGTCAATTTTTCCGCAAAATCGGTCATGTACTTTTTTGAGATTGAACGATTGCACTTTTCGGAGCAGGCAGGGCACTGCGCACGAAGCAGGCTTGCTCTTTTTTGCGGTTCGAACATTGTCTACAATACGGAAAGACACAAACCAAGCTCTTTGCGAAGGGGCGCGAACGGTCCAAGGCTCGCACGCCAGCAGCAAATTTACCCGAAAAAAGGAGCGCCCATGGACACAACGATGTGCTATATCCAGCAAGGCGATAACTATCTCATGCTCTATCGCAACAAGAAGGAAAACGACCCCAACCAGGGAAAATGGATTGGCGTGGGCGGCAAATCGCTGCCAGGCGAAACGCCTGAAGAATGCGTGCTGCGCGAAGTCGAGGAGGAAACGGGTTTCCTACTGCTCGATTGCAAAAGCCGCGGCATGGTTCGCTTTGTTTCCGATACCTGGGAAAACGAGGACATGTACGTATTCACAGCAACGAATTTCGCTTTTCCACCCACAACGCCGCTGCGCGATGGACTTCCCTTGCCCGAATGTGCCGAAGGAACACTTGCCTGGATCAACGAAGCCGATGTGCTTGACCTTCCCCTGTGGGAAGGCGATCGGCATTTCCTGCGCAAGCTCATGGCGGGCGACGCAGATGTTTCCATGACCCTCACGTACGAAGGCGAAGCGCTGGTGAGCGTGGAATAGGTGATGCAGAGGCACCCGCTGGCAAGGGTCGAGCCGAACTGCGGCGCCTTGGATGAGTTGAGCGGGTCCCAAATAGCGGGTCCCAAATAGGAAGAAGCATTATCCAAGCGGAGTCGTGAGGCAAGCCCTTGCCAGCGGGCGCCTCGAATCGCGCCGTGGCGGGGCTTTTCAATTTTAAAAGTATTCTATACGTATTTATTACTTAATCATGCGTGTATAATACGTCGTGAGTACTTACTTCTACAACATGTGAGGTTCAATATGCCCATGACAATAAGCATTGATGATGACTTGAAGAAAGAGTTCTCGAACGTTTGCAAAGAAATCGGATTGCAGCCTTCAACGGCCTTTACCATCTTCGCAAGAACCGTCGTGCGAGAGCGCGCCATTCCGTTCACCCTTTCCGCAGACAGTGCGCGCGAGCGTGCAGGAAGAACATACGACAGTACCGTTTCTGAAGGAATTGCAAGAGGGTTGCACCAATTTGATGAAGGGAACTATGTAACACGAGAAGAATCTTGCCAAGCACGTACAGCAAATCAAGCAGTGATTGCATGACAGCTTATCAAGCATTGTACGCCAGGCAGTTCCATGAACAGCTTATGGAACTGCCTGAATCCGTATATGAAAAAATTGAACACTCAGTTGATATATTGCTTGACAATCCGGGCCTGCTGCGCAATTACGATCCGCCCTACGAAGCAACAATTCCCCAGGTGGAATCGTCCAATTACCTACTCACCAGCAAATTGTTGACAAATTACCCCACCTTTTGTCAACAACGATAGCCAATCTCTTAGATGCGCAGCCCGAAACAAAAAACCAAACAGCCTTTTGACCAGGGCATAAAAAGAATCCGAGATGCGAAAAGCACCTCGGATTCTTCATGTTGTTGACAAAAGGTGGGGTAATTTGTCAACAAAAACAAACCTCCGTCCCCCGTTCCACGGCCGGCGACGGCGGATGAGCCCCTGATCGGGCTCCGGCGGGAAACGCTCCGCCGGAGCACCCGAATAGAGATCGGTCCGGGCGCAAAGCCCGACCCGGCAGAAAGCCCTACGCCCAGGCTCCGTAGTGCACGAAGCGCTGGATGGCGAAGGCGTCAACCGCGTCGATGGCGTCGTCGCCGTTGACGTTTGAAGCCCACAGCAGGGTCGCGCGCGTCCAGCCGGCGGGAAGCGCCAGCGCGGCGTAATCCGCGCCGTAGGCTCCGGTCGCCATGTCGTAGACCACCTGCGCGTCCACGATGTTCACGCGGCCGTTGCCGTTCGCGTCGCCCAGCGTGGCGTCCGCCAGCACGTCGAGCGTCGCGACGCCGCCCACGGTCGCCTGGTAATCCAGCGAGTCGCCCGCGATGGCGGCCGTGGCGTCCTTCACGCCGATGGTCGCGGCATCGGCGGCCTTCAAGGCCTTGAGCGTCGCCGTGGCGACCACGATGCCGCCCTGCGCGTCGGCCGCGGCCTCGTTGCCGTAGAAGCTGAACAGGGCCTCCGCCGCGCCCTCGGCCGGCAAGAACGACGCGCCCTCGGACAGGCCCGCGCCCTTCGAAACGCCCACCAGCTCGAACACGGCAGGGTCGAAGTCCAGCGTGCCGGACAGCGCCGCCGCGACGTAGTTCGCGGAAACGGAGACATTCACCGTCACGGTGTCACCCACGCGCACGGAAGCGGGAGCGGCTCCGGAGCCGTCGGCCGCGATGGCGGTGGAGACCTCGAACTCGGGGGCGATCATCTTGCACAGCTTATCGGCGTCGGCGCCCAGCGGGTCGTCGGTGCGGTTGTAGCCCGCCTGCCATGTGCAGCCGGTGACCGCGGGGCACTCGTCCACGCCATCCCCGGTGTTGACGTGCACCGTGCCGTCCACAGGGGTCGGGGCTGCGCAGCTCGTGTCCACGATCCACACGCCGCCGATGCCCTTGTCGGTTCCGCAGCCGTACGCGAACGTGTTGCCGGTGATGTTGTCCCACTTGTTCAGCGAGTCCTTGAAGCCGATGATGGCGCCCACGTTCGCCTCGCCGGACACCTTGCCGCCGAAGAAGTTGTCCCTGAACTCGTAGCCGTTCCAGGCCTGCGCGACGTAGCCGTCGCCGCCCAGGATGCCGCCCACGCCGTCTTTGCCGGAGACGGTGCCGGTGCAGCTGTTGCCGACGATGGTGGGCAGCATGCCGTTCGGGGCGGTGGAGTTCGAGTAGCCGCCGCCCACGATGCCGCCGGCGAAGCGCCCGGTCGCCTCGACCGTGCCGCCGAACGTGCAGCCGGTCACGGAGCAGAAGCCCATGGCGTTGTCGCGGGTGCCGATGATGCCGCCTACGTATCTTGTTCCCTTGACGGTCGCGTAGCTCACGCAGTTCTCAACGGTGCCTTGCATGCGCCCGCCAATGGACCCGATATACGGTTGGTCGCCATCGCATCCGACGGTGACGCCTTCTTCAATGGTGCAATTACGCACCGTGGCTTCGAATGCTGCAGAGCAACCTGCGAAACCGTTTGTGGTGATATTGGCGCCCAAAAGGCCCGACTTCACCACGTTCGTACCGCTTTTCAGCGTCACATTGTCGATGACCACGGAGGAACCTGAAAGGCCAACGCCTTCCAGGTTGTTGACCAGGCCGCAGCCCTCAATGCGCTCGCCGTAAACGTTGAGGTTCTTGATTTCAGCGCCCCAAACGTATCCGATCAGGGGCTTTTCGCCCGCTGGCACGGTCACGGTGTATCCAGCGCCATCGATGGTGCCCCTGAAGGCGTT
Source organism: uncultured Eggerthellaceae bacterium (assembly GCA_934623455.1). Classification (GTDB taxonomy): domain Bacteria; phylum Actinomycetota; class Coriobacteriia; order Coriobacteriales; family Eggerthellaceae; genus CAKUOV01. Next base: position 7,856 of record CAKTVK010000074.1, read on the forward strand.
CAGGTTCTTGCCCTTTTTGATGTCAATCGAGCCGTCTTTAGTGCACCCGATGGGCGCCCAGTTTTCGGGCAAGGTGATATTGGTGGCCATGCGGAAGAAGGTGCCTTCGGTGACGAATCCCGCAGCTACTAATTGGCTCAAATTCTGCAGGTCGGCGGCGCTGCTCAGCAGATAGGGATCCTGCCCGGTTCCGCTTCCCGCGAGCGACGGGGAAACGATGGAGACGGGATGCTTCACGCTCAGGCCGTTATAGGTGATTGTCACCTCTGTTTCGTTTGTCAGGCCGCCGCTGGGCTCAACAGTGTAATACTTGGCGTCCTTGACGGTGCGCGTTGATCCATCGGCGTAGCTTGCCAAAAGCTGCAGGCCCGCTGTGTTGAACGTTTGGCCTTCAAGGTAGTACAGCGCGTTCGCAGGTTGAGCGATTTCCAGCGCCTGCGGCACACGGTCGTCGCTTACGTATTCCATGCAGCGCTCGAGCTTTTGCACAAGCTCTGCGGGGATTTGCTGTTTCTTCCCTTCGCTCAGGTTCGAGTAGTTTCGGTACACCTTCGTAACGTCATCGGTGTCGTCGGGCCATACCAGCTCGTCTGGATTAAGGGCTTCGATTTGGTTTTTGACGGAATCAACGCTCTGCTCGCCCATAATCTCGAACGTTATCGTGTACGTGGTTTCTTCGCTGGTGGTTTTGTTCAGAAGATGGATGCTCATCTTCGTTTTGCTGTTGACTAGGTCGAGCTTTGTCTTCGACCAGGCCATGGCCATTGCCATATTCGTCGCTTTCGCTGCGATGAACGGCTCGTCGTCAACGTATACCGTTGATTGGCAGTTTTGGGGTTTGTATACAAAGCCTTCTTTGAAGACCTTCATGGCATTCGCGCCTGCGGGCTTCACGCTTTCCGTACCAGAACTCACGTACACGGCGTAATTGCGGCACGTGTCCGACAGACCCGTTTCACCCGTGCGTTCTCCCTGTTCATCAAGCTGGAACAGCGTTCCTTCAGGCTGATCGTAGTAGAGCGCTTCGGAGTTGAACGCCGGAGTGCCCGCGAAGTTCAGGGTCGTCATCTTCGGTGCGGTGGCGCTGGGCTGCGCGGGCTCGCCCACTTTCACCGTGAACGTGTAAGTCACCGCGTCGGCGGCGTCGTTCGCGGCGTCCATGTTGTCGTAGCCGCTCTTCACGGTGATTGTCGCGCCGTCGGTCACCGGAACGTCCGCCGTGCGCTTATACAAGGTATCGCCCGCGAACGTGCGCACCTGGTAGCTCTTGTTGGCGGCCGTGGGCGTCACCTTCACGGACGTCGTGCCCTGTGGCACGTACAGCGTGTAGGCGCGGGTATCCTTGGCGAAGCTCTTGTCCAGCTTGCCGGCGGAGAACCCGATTGATTTGAGCGTTCGGTCCGTGTTGTTCGGGTTGCCCAAATCGTACATGGTGCAGGTATACATCACGCGGACCTCGTCGCCGGCGGACAGCTTGCCGTTTGCCACCGAGTAGGAGGAGAAGCCCTTATTGGTGAACCAGTCGTTCAAGGTGCCCATCCAGCCGGAGTAGCCCTTGCCCTCTGGGTCGTGGTCGTCGCCGTCGTGCTCTGCCAGGCCCTCGATCTCGCTGATGTAGCCGTTGTCGGCGCCCACCTGCGTCTTGCCCGCGCCCTCGATGGCGGCCTT
>CAKTVK010000075.1 GCA_934623455.1 uncultured Eggerthellaceae bacterium
TCGTTCCCACCGTGAGAACGAACCTCTTCGATAAGCGATGCCGAGCGCATGCCATCCGCTTAAGTTAATGACATTGGTAATTTGTCACGGTTTTGCAAACCCGACAGCGGTCGCATTAATCCAGCGGATACTCTTTGAAGTACTCTTCGCAGTTTTTTCTCAAGAACCCGGCGAGCAGCTGCGTGGACCGTTGCGCCCGCGTGGAGAGCGCCGCCTTCTTCGGAAAGACGAAGCCCACGCTGCACGTGGCGTCCGAAGTGACGAAGGGCGTGAAACCCAAACCCGCTGCCGAATCCGACCCGAATCTCTTCGCCAGGAAATAGCTGAACGAGTCGAATATCGCTATGGCGCTCTCCGAGGACTTAACGTACTCGAGGAGCATCTTCGAGCTTGCGGTGCCCATCCTGATGTCCTGCAGCGGGCAATCGCGAAACAGCCATTCCGTGTAGTACGACATCTCGCGAAAAGTGTTGACGGCAATGGGCCGATCCGCCACTTCGGAGCAGCTGATGAGGTCCCTGCCGGCAAACTCGGAATCCTCCTTCCAAAGGATTCCAAACTGGGTCTTCAGCGTTGGGAAATATTGAATGTCCGGGTTATCGAGGATCTTCTGCATAGAGTACGGATGGACGTCTAGATACACGAGGTCGCTTCCGTCTGACAAAACCGCGCGCCTCATAAGCTTTTCGAAGGGCTCTTCGACGTAGAAAGAGCCTTGGGACAACATCTTCACGTAATCGGGATCCATAGCTGCAATCTGCGCAGAGTAATAGCTCACGTACACCTTGATCCTGTTCTCGGAAGATGATCCATCTCCGCCGAAGGAGCGCAATTCGTCCATCATCGAGTCTTGCAGGGCAAGCATCTTCTTCGCGTAGCCGAGAAAGACCTTTCCCCTCTCGGTAAGGTGCACTCCTCTTCTGCTACGCTCCAACAGAACGGCACCGAGCTCTTCCTCAAGCGCCCCGATGGCTCGGCTCAGTCCCTGCTGCGAGATCCCCAGGTTTCTCGAAGCGGCGTAAAACGAGCCAACATTCGCTAACTCGATGAAATAGCCAAACGCCTTGAGCCTCATGTGAACCCCCTGTTGCGACGCCCTTGCGGCAGGTGCGCCCCGCTGTTTTCAGCATGCGCGAAGTCGTTTCCCGTAGAGATGAACCGCACTTTTCGCCAGTATACCATAGGCAACAAAATATTGTATATCCATAGAATGTTTGCTCAGTTCTCTTTGATGCATTCAGTCTCTAAAATCATTTTGCAAGAGTGCGCCCGATCGGGACTAACGCCACGACCCGATCGAGCCAGCCCATCGGCAACACAAGTTTATCGGAAGCGAAGCAAAAGGAGGAATGCCATGCTCAAAGAAGGCGAGTCTTTCGTCTACACCGCGTGTCCCGGCTGGGGTGACCACGACTACTGCGCGTTGAAGACAATCGTAAAAGATGGCAAGATCGTCCGCATGGAAGCCGTTGACTACACGGGCCCCGAGGCAATCGACGGCCACATTTGTCAGAAGGGATGCCTGGCCGGCCGCCAGCCCTACGATCCCAAGCGCCTTAAGAAGCCGCTGAAGCGTATCGGCGAGCGCGGCGAAGGCAAGTGGGAGGAGATTTCCTGGGATCAGGCGCTTGACGAAATCGGCGCGAAGCTGTGCGAGCTGCGCGACAAATACGGCGCAGAATCCGTTGCCATGTGGAACCTGCGCGCCGGCGTTCCGTCTGCCTACGGCATGGAGACGCTCATGCCCGAGCGCTTCGGCAACGCATTCGGCGTTACGAACCCGATGGAGTCCATCGGTCTGGACAATGGTCCGTTCTATGCCGAGTTCTACCACGTAGGCACCACCGCCAACCACGTCCTCATCGACCCGAAGGTCATCGTTGATTCCGACCTGATCTACGTTTGGGGCTGCAACCCCATCGAGAACCAGATGCGCTGCGCCCAGAACCTCGTTCGCGCCCGCGAGAACGGTGCGAAGATCATCGACATCGGCCTCATCTTCGACGGCACCGCCGGTTTCGCAGAGGAGTTCATCGGCATCAAGCCCTCAACCGACGGCGATTTGGCCATGGGTATGATCAACTACATCCTGCAAAACGACCTTCAGGACAACGCTTACCTCATCAACCGCTCCGTAGCCGCCTACATGGTGCGCGATGACGACGGCATGCTCGCTCGCGACGTCGATGGCAACTACATCGTCTTCGACAAGGACGCCGACGCCTTCGCGGCCGTTGCCCCCAAGGGCGGTCAGCTGCCCGGCACCAACCTGGCGCTCGAGGGCCACTACGAGTGGGAGGGCATCGCTCTTACCCCCGTGCTTCAGCTGCTCAAGGACCGGGCTGCCGCTTACACGTTGGAGAGAACCTCCGAGGTAACCGGCCTTCCCGTCCATGTCATCGAGAAGCTCGCTTACGACTGGGCTACTGTTGAGAAGGCCTTCATCCTGAGCGGCTATGGCCTGCGCTATCGCAACACCAACGAGACCTACCGCTTGTTTATGCTGCTCGGCATCCTTACCGGCAAGTACGGCCGCCAGGGCGCTGGCGTCATCGAGGGCCTGCAGCTTCAGGGCTGGCCGCTGTCCTTCAACGAGAGCGGCATCTCTCTTCCCGACGGCACCGTTGAGTCCGCAAAGTCCAAACCGGTTCGCATGCACCAGTGGTTTGCCGAAGCCGAAGCCCCCGGCAGCCCCTACAAGGCCTTGCTCGTTGCAGGCGGCAACCCCGTCCACCAGCAGCCTGACCGCAAGCGCTGGCTTGACATCGTCAACCAGATGGAACTCGTTGTCGACTACGACGTATGGATGACCGACACCGGCGAGATCGCCGACTACGTACTGCCCGACTGCATGTCCTTCGAGCGCGAAGACATCATCAGCGGCGCTTGTTACGGCCACATCATCCTTCAGGAGCCGGCTATCACCCCGCCCGAAGGCGTTGACCCGCGCGATCCGGTGTTCTACTGGTCCGAGCTCGCCAAGCGCGTCGGCTTGGGCGACTACTTCCAAAAGAGCGTTGGGGAATGGATTGACGTCATGCTCGACACCCAGTATCCGCTTATCGCAGGCGTTCAGCCGAAGGTGACCTACGAGCGCCTGAAAAAAGAGAAGATCATTCGCGGCGCTTGTCCGCCCATCCCGTGGAACCCGTGGATGAACCCCGCCGAGGTGTTCCCTAACGCCACTGGCCGCTTCGAGATCTACGCCGAGCGCTTGAAGGACTTCGACCTCGCCCTTCCTAAGCCCCTCGAAACCAACTACCTGGGCAAGGATGAGAAGCACACCTTCCAGCTGTTCACCGGCCGTCAGCGCTTCTTCATGCAGTCAAGCTTCACCGACGACCCCATCACCGTGGAGCTTTCTGGCGGCACGCCCTCCACGCGCATCAATCCGAAGGACGCCGTTGCGCTGGGCCTGAAGTACGGCGACATGGTTGAGGTTTACAACGATCGCGGCCATGTGATCACGCGCCTCGAGATCGATGAGTGCGTACCCGCTGGAACGGTTCACGTGTGGTTCGGCTGGCGTGCCCGTCATTTCGAAGAGGGCACCTACGCCGAGATGGTTCACCAGTGCCCCAACTACGATTCCACGGGTGCCGTCGAGGACAAGTGGTGGAACGACTGGATCGACTGCGGCCACATCGGCAACGGCTTCATCGAGTCGATGTCCACGCTTCAGGGCAGCACCGACTGTTACTGGGATTCCGTCTGCAGCATCCGCAAGTACGAGAGCGCATAGGAAGGAGAGAAACCATGGCAAAGAAAACTTTAATCGACCTTCAGCGTTGCATCGGCTGCTGGACTTGTTCCATGGCATGCAAGATGGGAAACAACCTGGCGGACGACGACTACCGCATCACCGTCCGCACCAACGGATCTGGCGCCGGCATCGACCGTCCGCAGGGCATTTACCCGAACCTGCGCATGAACTGGCAGCCCATCTACCAGAAGAGCTGCGACATGTGCGCGAGGGAAATTGCTCAGGGCTATCCGCAGTACTGCGTGTCCTACTGTCCCACCAAGGCTATTGCCTGGGGTGACGACCAGGATCCCGAGTCTGCTTACCGCGTTGAGCTCAAGCGCTGTCTCGACAACCACTTCCACCTCTTCGAGCTGCCCGCTCGCGAGGGTACTCGCGCGAACGTGACCTACGCTGTCCGCGAGTAATACACACTAGCTACTTGGCTCTGGGTGCGATGCTCAACCCGCGCCCAGGGCAGCCACAGCGCCCAGCGCGCTTTGCGGACCCCATCAATGAGCCCACTTTTCAAAAGAGGCGCTTTTTGGCTAAACATTCGAGTTGTGAGTCACCCCGGCAAACGGCATCCAACACTTCCCGTCGGCAAACAAGCCACTGACCTGCGAATATGGCAAAAAACAGCATGTATCGATGATGCTTTCAACCTTCTTCGCAACTATTCGTGGTGAGTAGTTGCAGATGGTTTGCACCTTAGTTGAGTAAACACAAAACAACAGGTCAAAAGTGGTTTTTAGAATAACGTGAAGTCACAAAAATGGCCCGTGATGCCGATTTGAAGCCATAAAACCGTTCAAATCGGCATCACGGGTCGATTCTTTAGTCGGTTCAAATTTCGTAAAACTGCAGGTTAGAGGCTATTTTTTACAACCTGCAAACCACTACGGACTTATTCCCACTCTATAGTAAAAAACTCTCTCCAGTTTGCTCCGGTTTGCCGCAGCGCAGCGTTCAAGACATTCAAGGCGTTCAAAGCACCGAAAAGCCCACCCAAAGAGAGCAGTTGTTGGAAAAACGGGTGCAAATTCGGGCAGATCGACGATATTCGGTGGTCCAATCGCCCCGAACGCCGTAATTATTGCACCCGAAGAAATCGATGCCATTGAATCGGTTCTTCCTCGCAGCATAATACCAGGTCAAAGCATTGCATTAAAAACGATAGGAAGAATATCGAATTTCCGACCACCGATTATCGTCGATTTGCCCGAAATGAAGGGCCTTTTGGCAACAAGCGCCACGCGAGAAGATAACCGTTCAGTCGAACGTGGACGTCATTGATTATTTCAAAGCCGAATCCGTGCGCATAGGCATTCCCTACCCTAGTTTCACACCGTGCCCGGGGCATAAAGAAACCCGCCGAAGCGGGTTCGTTAATCTCGTCCGATTATCGCCATCTCGCAATATCGGTACATCACATCGTCATGCGTTGCGCTCGGGTGGTCCCGCACGTATTGGGCAAGCTTTTCGTCAACACACTTTCGCTGAGGGATAAGGCCCATGAACAACACGAAGTCATCGTATGATCCTTCAACGTTTCTCGCAAACTCCTCAAGTTCTCTGCTTGCTGCGGATTGTTCCACTAAATCGCCTTCTTTCCGATCATTGCGTAATCGTTGAGTTCGCTTAAATGTGGCAGGGGTCGGGTAAGTTGTCACAGTCGAGAACTACGCAGTTATTGTTTTACGGCTATCCTGCCAGAACACAATCTTCCCAGTTGCCCCAATTTGAGCATTTTGCGGCAATCAAGATATCATCTCCCGCAGACAGGTTTTGGAGCTGATCCTCATCGTCCTTTGAAAACTCTGCGTACACAATAAGAGTATCAGCGCCATCTTTAACAAAAACCGTGATAACTGGATTTGTCGTTATATGCGCAAGATTGCCGCCAGAGCTTATTTTGTTTACTTGTCCAGCTATAACAAAGTGCTTTCCAGCATAAGTTTCTTTTGCGCTTATTTCGTTCTCTTCCCAGGAGGCTCTAATGGTTCGCAGGTTGTTTTCGCCCGCCTCTTGCCCAACATACGAAGCCCATTCGGAGGCAGTCAAACACGTTAGAACGATACTATCCCTAATCTTAATCGTTTCTCCGGGTAAGATAGATTGTTCAACGACTGGACACTCATCAAACCACGGTACTCCACCAAACTTTTCACCGTTCGTTCTAACCCTCTCGGGTGTACTACTGAAGCCAGCATCGCTGAGTGCTTTCTTTGCATCCGCGTATGACATACCCGTTACGTCAGGAACCGCAAACGTCTTATCCCCAGATGCGTTAGCACCAATAATGCCGGCAAGAACAATCAAGACTATCACAATAAGACATCCAGGATTCGATTTCGCTTTTTTTTCAGTCATGGAAACCCCTTTAGCAGGAACGAGAGACAGACTTTTTGTTTATTATTATGCAAAACTCCTCTATATCCGGCAAGTATAGGTTAAGTGCCCTGTGCGGGTTCATAGGCCATCTCCTCTTCGAACGATATACGTGCTTGGCTCGTGCAGCGCACGTGCGGATTATTTGCCCTGCTCAAGCGAATCCAGTGCGGCATCGACGCCCTTCGCGGGTTTCGGTGCAGGATCGCGGATGATCTTTCCATCGCGTGCGACCATCTTCAAATGGCGCAATGCTGAAAGATCATCAAGCGGGTTTTCCGTGCTCACAATGAAATCAGCGCATTTACCAGGCTCGATGCTGCCAATTTCTTCTTCCATTTCCAGAATCTGAGCATTTGCAAGCGTTGCGGTGTGCAGCGCGAACGCATTGCTCACGTTGCAGTATTGCGCGAAATAGCGCACTTCGCGCCACATGTTGTAATGGGTGATGAAGGGGCAGCCAGTGTCGGTGCCCAGACCCACGGGAATCCCTTCTTCCAGGCACGCCTTTGCGCAATCGACGATTCCCCGGAACACCACGTTGCCGTTCTTGCGACCCAACTCACCGCATTTCGCCACGTCAAGCGGCAGTTCGGAGTAGGGAAGTGCCGGCGAGAGCGTGGCGATGAGCGCTGCACCCCGCTGCTTGAACAGCTCCAGGATCTCGGGCGTCGGTTCAGCGCCATGCTCGATGGTGTCCACACCGTTTTCCAGCGCCACGCGCACACCTTCGGCGCTTTCCACGTGTGCAGCAACGGGAAGTCCCAGATCATGGGCTTGATCGCATGCGGCTTTCACCAGCTCGGGTGGCATGCGCAACGCGCCTGGTTCGCCTTCTTCGGTGGCATCCATTACGCCGCCGGTGATCATGAGCTTGATAAGGTCGGGCTTTCCTGCGGCAATTTCGCGCACGTGTTGAGCGGCTTCTTCAGCAGTGCGCGCCTCTGTTGCCAGCGACCCGGCAAAGTGTCCATCGGGCACACTTACCGCCATGTTTGAGGAAAGAATGCGCGGACCAACGATTTCACCTGCGTTAATGCGGTCGCGCGTGATGGCATCCCAGTCGTAAATGCCGCCCACGGCACGCAGCGTGGTAACGCCGGAAAGCAGCTGAGTCTTGGCGTGCTGGGCCTCGGATTTCAGGAGAAACTTCTTGACCAGTTTTTTGTCGCGCAGGCTCTGTACGAGCTTGCGATAGTCTGTGGGCTTTTCCGATTTCGGCGCTTTGCCGTCAACCACCAAATGCACGTGCATATTGATAAGGCCCGGCATCAGGTAGCCGCCCTCAAGGTTGACAACTTCGTAATCCGTCAAGTCGAACTCGTTTGCCGGCGCAATGCGACCGAAGTGGCCGTCTTCCACCGTAACGATAAGCCCTTCTTGCGGCTCCATGTTCTTGCTGCCGTCCAATAGGATGCCGTTTGTCAGTGCATATTTCATGCGTTCCCCCCTTGCTGAAATAACGTTTCTGTTCAGGAAAGCAAAAAGCGCTGGATAAATCAAGGGAGAACGCTTGCGGGTTGACAAAAAGGCCGAAAGTGCCTCAACGTTCGCGGCGTATCAGGCGCACACCGGATCTATCCCCATTGGGGAAGGTCCTGAAGCGCAATGATGTCCAAGCTTTGTTCTGAGGCAACTTCCATGCCAATAACCATAGCCTGTGCTGCGGCAAGCGTGGTCACGTACGTTAAGCCGTGTTGTACGGCGGCGGTGCGCAAAATGAAGCCATCGGATTGGGTCTCGTCGCCCGAAGGAGTGTTGATAATCAAGTTGATCTTGCCCGCGTTGATAAGGTCCATGACGTTCATTTCGCCTGGTAGCGTGCTGCTTACGCGGCTGACTTCCTGGCATTCCAGGCCCACGGCGCGTAGCGTTGCCGCCGTTCCACTTGTTGCCACCAGCTTAAACCCTTGGCGGGCAATGGTGTGCGCAATTGACCCAATGCTTCGTTTGTCGTTGTCGCAAACGGAGATGAATGCCATGCCACCATGGGGCTGCTCGTAGCCCACGGCCAGCTGGGTTTTCAGATACGCGGCGGGGAAGTTGCTCGCAATGCCCATGACTTCGCCTGTGCTTTTCATTTCGGGTCCCAACACGGCGTCGGTGCCGGGGAAGCGGCCGAAAGGCATAACGGCTTCCTTCGCGCTGAAATGAGTGAAGGTGCGGTCATCGGCGGGCAGCTTCATGTCTGCCAGTTTTTCGCCCGTCATGATGCGCGCAGCGATTTTTGCCAGGGGCACGCCAGTTGCTTTCGACACAAACGGCACCGTGCGGCTTGCGCGCGGGTTTGCTTCGATTACGTAAATGACCTGGTCTTTAATGGCAAATTGGATGTTGAGCAGGCCGCATACGCCCAAACGAAGCGCCAAACGACGTGCGATGTCGCGCAACTGAGCTTGCATGTTCTTGCTCAGCGTGAACGGCGGAATACAGCAAGCGGAGTCGCCCGAATGGATGCCCGCCATTTCAATGTGCTCCAAAATACCGCCCACATAAACGGTCTCTCCATCGCACAAGCAGTCCAGGTCAAGCTCAACGGCATCTTCCAAGAAGCGGTCAAGATATACGGGATAATCAGGGGAAACTTTCGTTGCCTCCGCCATATAGGAGCGCAGCTGATCGGTGTTGTAGACAATACCCATGCCGCGTCCGCCCAACACGAAGCTGGGACGCACTAAAAGCGGGAAACTCAGGCGTTGCGCCACTTTGCAGGCCTCTTCGAACGTGCTTGCCATGCCGGCGGCGGGATACGTTATTTCCAGCTCATCCAAAATGTGGCTGAACAGATCGCGGTCTTCGGCCAGGTCAATGGCGGCAGGACTGGTGCCAATAATGGGCACGCCAGCGTCTTTCAGCGCCTGTGCGAGTTTGAGCGGCGTTTGTCCACCAAGGGTAACAATCACGCCATCGGGGTTTTCGGCTTCCACAACGTCCATCACGTCTTCGTACGTGAGCGGCTCGAAATACAGCTTGTCGGAAGTGTCGTAATCGGTGGACACGGTCTCGGGGTTGCAGTTGACCATGATGGTCTCAAAGCCTTCCGCCGAAAGCGCGTAGGAGGCATGCACGCAGCAGTAATCGAACTCGATGCCCTGGCCAATGCGGTTGGGACCCGCGCCCAGAATCATGATACGCTTTCGCGTTTTCGGGGCAGTCTCCGTTTCGGCGGCATCGTACGTTTTGTAATGGTATGCTGTGCTGCTGCTGAATTCGGCGGCACACGTGTCCACCGTTTTGAAAGCGGGACGCACGCCCAGGATCTTGCGGACGGCACGCACTGTTTTCTCGTCGCTGCCCAAAAGGTGGGCAAGCTGTACGTCCGATAAG
>CAKTVK010000076.1 GCA_934623455.1 uncultured Eggerthellaceae bacterium
GCAAGCTCGGTCGGGCGAATTCCTAAAAACGTGCCACTGGCACGTTTTCTTAACGGAATTCCACCTCATCGGTTCGAATCCCTCTTCCCCATAACAACAAACGCGCCCCTGACGGGGCGCTGCAAGTTTTCTGGCGGAGGAAGAGGGATTCGAACCCTCGTTACCTGGATTACAGGTAAAACGGTTTTCGAGACCGCCGCATTCAACCACTCTGCCATCCCTCCATATTCAGTTATATGCATCATTCGCAAACGCAGGCAGATGCGCGCCTATAAAAAATCCCCCGTAAACTTGGGGGACGGAGTAAACAAATGGCGGAGAGATGGGGATTCGAACCCCAGATACGCTTTTGGCGCATACACGATTTCCAATCGTGCTCCTTCGGCCAGCTCGGACATCTCTCCGTTTCGCCAAATATCGCACAATGCTATTTGCATCGTAGCGAAGAAAGAGTATAACTCAGAAAGCGAAGAGCCGCAAACATTTTTTTGCTTGCGGCTCTAAAAATATCGAAATCAGACGTTTTTACTTCTCGGAAGTATCAGAAGCCGCGGAATCACCGGCTTCTTCGCTTGCTGCATCGGCACTTGCGCTCGTATCCGTTGCGGAAGAATCGCTCGAAGCCGAAGATGACTTCGTAGTAGCAGCAGTCATGTCAACATCGTACGGCAGACCCTTCGGCATATCGTTGATCTTCACGTCAACCGTGGTGCGGTAACCATTCAGCCAAACAGAGAACGCAGTCGAAGTGGACGTGGACGAAGAGCTGGTGGTAGTTGCCAGTTGCTTGAAGTACGTCTGGAATGCCTCGGGCAAATCCGACAGCGACTTTACGCTATCGGCAGCGGGCATGACTTCCGTGCACTTGATGATATGATATCCAAACTGGCTCTTAACCAGCTCGCTTACCTGGCCCAACTCCAAACCGTCAAGCGCGGTCTGGTACTCGGAAACAAAGCTGGTCAGCAAATCCCAACCTACATCGCCGCCGTTAGCAGCAGATGAAGTATCCTTCGAATACTGAGAAGCCGCATCTGCGAAATCTAACGTGCCGTTGTTGATCTTCTCAAGCACTTCCTTCGCGGTTTCCTCATCGCTTGCATCAAACAAAATATGCGAAGAACGCTTTGCTTTCTCGAAGTACTTCAGATTATCCTGCGCAACGGCAAAAACCTGCTCGTCAGTGGGGTCATCGGAAACAGCGAAACTCTCCGAAAGCTGCTTGTTCAGCAGCGCATACTCAATGTTTTCGCGATACTTTTCCTCGGTCAGACCAGCATTCGTCAAAGCAGTCTGCCATGCGGCGTCATCGCTGTAATTCGATTTCATCTGGTTAACGTACTCGTCGATAGTTGCAGAATCAACCGACATTCCCTTTTCTTGAGCAGCAAGCAAAACCAGCTCACGATTCACAAACATGTCAATGATGTTCTCGCGGAACGATTCGGGCGTCATGCCGTACATAGACAGAACCATGGCGAAATTGCTGTCGTCATTAAGCCCTTGTGACGTGCGGTAATTCGTGATGTAATCCGTAATAGTTTGTTCCGAAATTTTCTTTGTTCCAACCGTTACCGCGACTGATTCGCCGCTGCAGGCAGTTAAGCCGCACAAAAGCGACGCAGAAAGCGCCACCGTGCAAGCTGCCGCCGCAAAAGCTTTAAGTTTCATAATTCCCTTTCGCGTTATTCCTACCTGTTCTGTTGACTAAGAGCAGGCTTACAGCTAATTTCTCATTTTTGCACTCTTTTTACGCACGCGCGGAACATACACGATTTGACCATACAAAACCAAGAATAACCAATCGTAACGAAGGGACCTGCAGCAAAAGTAGATAAAAGCACAAACAGGCGAAGCTATATCGGAAAGGACAGGCAAAGAAACCGGGGCGGCGTCCAAGTCCGCGAGCGACAACAGCGAAACAATACGGAAAGGGACAAACGAAAAACGGGACGGCACCTTTCGGTACCATCCCGTTTTGCCTTACTTCTTTAGCTCGCAGCGTTCACGATGCAATGGAAACGCAGCCGTCTCGCATACCGTATCGCAATGACCACTCGAAGGCGAGCGCAAAAACTGCACCCCGACCAGCAGCTATGCGCTTACTGCAACTTGCCGTTTGCCTGCTTCTTGCGGTCAACTGCAGACAACAAGCGCTTGCGCATGCGGATGCTCTTCGGCGTGACTTCCGCCAGCTCATCATCTTGAATGTACTCAAGCGCTTCTTCCAACGTGAACACAATCGGCGGCGTAAGCTGGATAGCCTTATCGGCGGTCGAAGAACGCTGGTTGCCCAGCTGCTTCGCTTTCTCTACGTTCACCACCATGTCCGACTCGTGCGCGTTCTCGCCAACCAGCATGCCTTCGTAGCAAGGATCGCCCGGCGCCACAAACATACGGCCGCGCTGCTGCAGCGTGTCAAGAGCGTAAGCAACTGCCTTGCCCGTGCTCATGGAAATCATGGAACCATTCTTGCGACCAGGCATTTCGCCCGCGTAGGGGCCGTACTCGAAGAAGTGATGGAACAGCTGCGCTTCACCGTGCGTTGCATTCAGAATGCGCGTCTTCAAACCCATGGTGCCACGAGAAGGAATCTTGAACGTAAGGTGCGTCATAGCGTCATCGGAAGACATATCCTCCATGATACCGCCCGCGTTGCCCATAACTTCAATGGCCTTACCAGCGTAATCGTTGGGAACGTCCACCGTTGCTTCTTCGATAGGCTCAAGTTTCGTTCCGTCTGCTGCCGTCTTATAAACAACCTGCGGACGACCAACCTGGAATTCAAAGCCTTCGCGGCGCATGGTTTCCATCAGAACGGACAGATGCAAAACGCCACGGCCCGCAACTTCAACGCCCGAACCTTCGTCCAGCGGCGTAATGCGCATGGAAATGTTGCTTTCCTTTTCGCGCATCAGACGCTCGTTCAACTGGCGCGCGCCCACAATTTCGCCTTCGCGACCAACCAAGGGGCTGGTAGAAGCCTCGAACACAATGGACATGGTGGGTTCTTCCACAGAAATCGGCGCAAGCTTGACGGGGTTTTCACGGTCGGTGATGATGTCGCCAATGTCAGCATCTTCAATGCCGATAACGGCAACAATGTCGCCCGCTTCTGCTTGAAGAACTTCCGTTTTGCCCAGGTTCTCAAAAACGTGAACCTTGCGAATGGTTGCGTTGTAGCTGCTCGAGCCATCGTTCTTTACAACCAGAACCTGCTCTTTTTCATGCAAGATGCCGCTATGCAAACGGCCAACGCCAATGCGGCCTTCGTAGCTGCTGTGATCAACCGTGCAGATCTGCAGCGCCACCGGACCCTCAAGGTCAACATCAGGGCACGGGATCTCTTTCAGAATGGTATCCAGCAGCGGAATCATATCCATGTTGCCGTCGTTGTAATCGTAGCGAGAATAACCGTTCACGGCAGATGCGTAAATCACCGGGAAGTCCAGCTGTTCATCGGTAGCGCCCAACTCCATCATGAGCTCGAACACCTTGTCGATAGCGGTATCGGGATCAGCGTTGGGGCGGTCGATCTTGTTCACCACTACCACAATGCGCAAATTGTTCGCAAGCGCATGGCTCAACACGAAACGCGTCTGCGGCTTGGGGCCTTCGTAAGCGTCAACAATCAGCAGAGCACCATCGGCCATGTTCAAAACGCGCTCAACTTCGCCACCGAAGTCGGCGTGACCCGGCGTATCGATGACATTGATCTTCACGCCCTTGTAATTAATGGAAATGTTCTTGGAAAGAATGGTGATGCCGCGCTCACGTTCCTGATCGTTGCTGTCCAACACGCGGTCTTCCACCTGCTGATTTGCGCGGAATACGTGGGCGGCCTTCAGCAGCTGGTCAACCAGCGTAGTTTTGCCGTGGTCAACGTGCGCGATAATTGCCACGTTACGAATATTTTCCTGTTTCACTCTATGCTCCATATAAACGTTTTAACCTGTATCTAAAGACAAACGTTTATGATACCACCATTTATGCAGGTAGACAGAGTTTTTACAAAGGCGACACAGACATTGTGTTTTGCTGCGCGCGCAAACGCCGAAGCAAATACACACGCAGCTCCGCAGTCCAGCACGGCGTCGAAATGCACCAATGAAATGCATTGCTGAATATTCGCGCGAATCTTTTCAAACGCGCCGTTTTGCAGTTTTACAGCCATCTACTTATCGCCTGCAGCCCACCGCGCGCAAATAGCTATACTGACGAAGGGACAAACGAAAATCGAAGAAGAGAAGGGTCCTATGATTCGATTCAACAATGACTACAACCGCTCTTGCCACCCCGCCATTTTGAAGGCATTGGAGCAAAGCTGGGACGAAAGCTACGATGGCTACGGGCTGGACACGTGGTGCGAACGCGCATCTGAGCTGATAAAACAGCACTTGAACTGCGATAATGCGCAGATTCATTTTGTGGTGGGCGGCACACAGGCAAACTATGTTGGCATCGATTTCATGTTGCGCCCCTGGGAAGGCGTAATCTGCGCTGATACCGGTCACATCAACGTTCACGAAACGGGTGCCGTGGAACACATCGGCCACAAGTGTCTTCCGCTTCCGAATGAAAACGGAAAAATCACCGCTGCCCAAATCGATGAAGCCGCCACGCTTTACGAGAAAAGCGACATCCCTGAGCACATGATAACACCGCGCATGGTGTACATCTCGCAGTCCACGGAGTTGGGAACGCTTTACTCCAAGGAAGAGTTGTTCGCCATTCACGATGCTTGCACAAAGCACAACTTGTACCTTTTCCTTGATGGCGCGCGCCTGGGCTATGCCTTGGCGGCAGCAAAAGGCAGCCTGAACTTGGCCGATATTGCCCATGTTGCCGATATGTTCACCATTGGCGGCACGAAATGTGGCGCGCTTTTCGGCGAGGCAATTGTTATCACGAATCCAGTGCTGCAGCGCAATTATCGCAGTGCCATGAAACAAAACGGTGCTATGCTGGCAAAAGGCTGGCTTTTGGGTATTCAGTTCGCCACGCTTTTCGAAGACAACCTGTATTTCAAAATCACCGAACAAGCAATTGACCAGGCTCTTCGTATTCGTGATGCGTTTGCAGAAAAAGGCATTGCGCAGTTTGTCGAATCTCCCACAAACCAGCAGTTCTTCGTCTTAACCGATGCGCACATGCGCGCGCTTGAGCAAGATTTCGTGTTCATGTTCGATCATGCAGAAGGTCCCGATCGAAACGTTTGCCGTTTCTGCACGTCGTGGGCAAATACCGATGAAGAAATCGACGCTCTGGTAAACGCGATCGCGCAGCTCTAATGTTAAAAAGTGACGTTAAAAAGTGACGGGGTCTTTTTCACCTTTTCCGCTTTTTCGCTTTTTCGCTTTTCGCTTTCCCTTCGCTTTCGCGATTACCTTCATGCACACCTATGAAAAAGATGGCCGGGAATCTTTTCCCAGCCATCTTTTTGTAGCATATGATACCGAAGAACCTAAGCGCAAAACCTTGCAGCGAAGGCGTCCAGACGCCTAGAGCTTTTCGATAACGTATTTCGGCATTTCGAAGCGCACGGTCTTTTCAGGATCAACCACTTGGCAAATGCACACGTCACCCGTCAGCGAGAACAGCATGGTCAGCTGATCTTCGTCCACGCCCGTGCGCTCATGCAGGATATCCAACATGTCATGGACCGCAGTGTCAACCGCTTCATCAAGCGTTTCCGCCGATGCAATGGTAATGAAATGCGTATCGTTTTCCATAATGGGGTTCTTAATTTTCAAGTTGGGCAGCGCGGTCAGAGTAACCGTTGCGTATCCCGCAGCTTCAGCGCCCGCGACGCCAATTTCGCCATCACCCATAGCAGCATGCATATCGCCGCAACCAAAAAGCGCGCCATCTGCGGAAACAGGGAAATACAGCGTTGCACCCGTTGTGATAGCAGTGTTGTCCATATTACCGCCGTGGCTTCCCGGCGTGCCGCAGTTAACAGCCTCTCCCGCAGGAGCGACGCCGATAACGCCAATCATGGGACGCAAAGGCAGGGTAAGCTTATCGCTCCACACCACACCTTCATCGGTTACCGGGCATACCGCCAAACTCCACTTATCGAAGCGGTCGCCGCAAACGCCTTCGTCTTCGCCCGTGCAAACTACCGACTGCGCATCGAATTCAATGTTCTCAATCTTAACTTTCAATGCGCCGCCCGCAACAGCACCTTCTACGTAAATCGGGCCCGTTGCAGGGTTGATGGCATCCCAATCAATATTATCGATGGTATCGTTTGCGCTCTGCAGCTGATTGCCGAAACAATCCTTCGTGCGAATGCGCACCGTCTCACCCGAAGAAACGCGCAAGGCGGGCTGCGTCTCCTTACCGAAAGCGTAAAATACCTTGTCGTCGCTCAGTTCAATCATTACGTCTCCTTTGATGCGCGTCCATGCGCGTCATGCAACATTACTCGAAACGAGAGATGAAGTTCTCCACCGCGGCACACGTCTCATCGGGATGCGTAACCGAGCAGATATGCGGCGCGCCCTGAATCAGCGTCCATTCGCAGTTCGGAATCAAATCAACGCCCTCTTTGATAACCCACGGCGAACCCTCGTCATCCGTGCCGGAAAGCGCCATGCAGGGAACCTTGATGTTCTTCACGCCTTCGCGAATATCCCAGTCGCGCATCTTGCCGGTCACTACGAACTCCGATGCACCCTGCATAATCATGTAGCATTCGCCAACCTGGCTAAACGCATCAATCAGGTGCTGCGGATAATCCTTCTCGTACATGCCGCACACGTGGCGCTTGTAATACTCGTCATAAGCGGCCTTCGCCTGAACGGTATCGTAGTTTCCGGTTTCTTCGGCTTCCTTCAGTGCCAGCTGCATTTCCAGCGGCAGGAACGTAATCAGGTGATTTGCGGCATCCAGCCAAGACTGAATCAGAACAGGAGAAGAGTTAATGACAAACGAATTCACTCCACGATCATCCTTCATCATGCACAGCATGCCCAGCATGCCGCCCCACGAGTTGCCAAACAAATGGAAATCATCCAAGCCCAGCGCATCGATTACGGTGTAGTACTCGTTCACCCACAGATCGTAATTGTAGAAGTCTTCGCCCATGTCTTCGGTCATAGACTTGCCGCAGCCAATTTGGTCATAGAAAATGACCTGACGATTATACTTGTCGGCAATCTTAGCCAAGTCAAGCAGGTAGTTATGAGTATCGCCCGGGCCTCCATGCAAAACCAAAAGCGGCTTCTTTCCCGGCGCGCATTCGCCATAAATCTGCACGTACGTCTTGTGGCCAGGAATTTTATCCTCGTAACCCTTGGGAACGTAGTCAACCCACACTTCTTTCATCTCAGCCATACGATTCTCCTTTCAAGAATCATCACCCATGCTTGGCTAGTCCATTGTACGTCATAGCCTTTGCTTTTATAAGCATTCCATATAAAAACGGACGGACCGCCAGGCCCGTCCGCGTGAGAACGACCAATCGCTCAATTATTCGACTTCAATAGAAACCGGATCGGTCAAGCTGCCCTTCTTATCAAGGACAACCGCAATAATGAAGCCAATGACGCCGATGATCAGCATCAAGCAACCCAAGAACAGGTTAACGCCAAAGTCCTCGAAACCGGTAAGCAGATTGAAGTTGCTCAGAACCAGGAACAGGATGTAACCCATGCCGACAAATGCCAAAACAGGCGCGATCGTGGTCTGGAAGATGTTGTGGCCGAAGCCCGGTTCGCTGTTATGCTTGCGCAGGTAGCGGATGACGGCGATGTTCACGATGATCTCCATTGCCATGATGCCCACGATGGCGATTGCGGAGCAGATGGCGCCGACCTGGGAGTACGGGTCAAGGCCACAGGCAGCCATGATGAAGGAGATGCCCACACCAAGAACCATGTTCACGCAGCAAGCCACGAACGGGGACTTCGCCTTGTTCGTCTTCTCCAGGGCCTTAGGCAGCAAGTTTGCGCGAGCGAACGAGTACAGGTAACGGGAAGCCATGCCGTGAGCGGCCATCCAGGAAGCGAAGTTCGAGATGAGCAGGAACCAGTTGAACAGGTGACCCACAACATCGCCGCAGTAATACACGGCTACGTCATGGTACATGTGGTCGTAGGCAACTTCGGAAACCGAAACGACGCTCGTGGGATCGGTGGCGCCTGCAGCTGCAAAGATCTCTGCACCGGATGCGCCTGCCGCCGCAGTCACCGACCAGGCGGAAAGCGAGTACACCAGGCCGATCACGATAACGGCAGCGATGGTGGCGCGGGGGATGGTCTTGCGGGGGTTCCTGGTCTCCTCGCCGAAGATCGCCGTTGCCTCGAAGCCGATGAAGCACAAAAACGCGAAGCAAACGCCCAGGCCAATACCACCAGGAGCGCCTCCGTTGAACAACGCATCAAACGAGAACACGCTCAGAGAATACGCGCCGGCGCCCTCGGCGAACAGAACGGAGAAATCGACGATGGCCAAAATGGTGATCTCGCACACCAGGCAGACCATCAAAAACTTCGTGCCTCCCTCGATGCCGAAATACGAGAACAGCAAAATGACGGCAACGAAAACCAGCGACACGCCCCACCAGGGAACGACCAGGCCCAGCTCCTGCTCAAGAATGGAGGCAGTGAACGTGCCGGCAGCGCAAACGAGATAAACCGACAAAAGATTGTAGGCAGCAACCGCGATAAAACCGGCGGCAGTGCCGAAACGCTTGCCCAGGCCCATGGAGATATAGGCATAGAACGCGCCGGCATTCGTAATGTGCGTAGACATCGCGGTGAAGCCCACCGAGAAGATCAGCAGCAGAATACCGATGATAACAAAATCGAATGCCGCCGCCGGACCGTTGCCCAGCATGAAGATAAGCGGCGTGTTCGTTGCAGATGCGCCCAGCGGGGCAGCTGCAGCGATAACCAGAAACACCAATGCGATGCCGCTGATGGCACCGTGTTTGAGCTGATTGCCCTGGCCTTCTTGATTGGCCATGATTAACACTCCTTAATCCAAGAAACAATACGTGCTAGTTTTTACAAAGAAGCTTTAACTCCCACTCTCAGCAACCTTGAAAAAAATTGCGTATTCACGATGCTACACACATTGTGTTAATAATGGGTAAAGAGCTTTTATTAATTCCTATTGGATAAGTGGGGTAAAGAGTCCTGACGGCAGACATAAAGCAAAAGATCGAAAAAGGTGAAAAAGACCCCGTCACTTTTGTGCGAGTTAAGTTTCGCGGGGTAACGCCTAAAACAACCTCAAGAAATCAGGCAGGCGGTTCAGACCGTTTTTTAT
>CAKTVK010000077.1 GCA_934623455.1 uncultured Eggerthellaceae bacterium
GCTAAGACCGGCAGCTTCCGTTCAATCGAAAAAAGGATGCTAGCGTAACTCGATCACCTCCAGCCTTGGCACCTTGGATATCCTTTTCGGTAACGTCCCTTGACAACCATTCCTGCGATTATTACTTTCAGAGTAGTTAGCTGCATATCCGCCCGACATTCAATTGTCCTAGTCACAAACAACATTCAAACGAGGTTACTATGAAAGATAGTTCAAGACACAATGGTTTACAAATCGCCGCTGATACCAACTCTTTAAATCAAGGATGCACAAACTACTGCGATAGCGCAGGCAGCGTTTTTTCGGACGAAGCAACCAAACATCCCCTACCCTACGATCTTTCCCATGTGAAAAAGATAATCGCGGAGCCCTGGATTACCGTCTCTAACGGCGAAAGCGATTTCCTTGAAGGTCCCGTATGCGACAAAAATGGAAACCTAATCCTTTGCCACCGGTTCATCCAGGATCGAACCATGATTTCGCGCATTCTTAAAGTAGATACTGAAGGCAATATATCGGTGCTATTCGAATCGGACCCCGGCATTCTGCTCAACGGTCTTGCTCTTCACAAAGACGGACGCATATTTGCCGCCGACGTCTTAGGGAGTATTTTATCCTTCGACGAAAACGGCAAGAAGCTTACGCAAATACCCGCCGAATACAACGGAAAGAAAATAATGCCCAACGATTTAGTATTTGGAAAAAACGGCGATCTTTATGTGACAGACTTCACCGGAAACGCTGTAAGCCCAACAGGTGGAGTATATCGTATTACTTCCGAAAGCGAATACACGACCATTGTCCCCTTCCGGGAAAACATGTGCACAGGCAATGGAATCGCATTCGCTCCTGACTTCGACTGCATCTGGGTTGCAGAAACCGCACTCAACCGCATCGATCGCATACGAGTGAACACAGATGGGACAAATAGAGGATCGTTTCTTGACCCCTGCGTCGTGTATCAAGGAATAGGCATCGCAGGACCCGATGGCACCAGAACAGACGAATGCGGCAATATTTATCAAGTGTTCAATCCCGGCGGATACGCCGCCGTTCTTAATAGCTCTGCAATCCCCGTTGCTGTTATCGTGTTGTCGGACCGTGAAAAAGGCGATGGACTTACCACAACATCCTTGGCAATCAGCTATGCCGATAAAACGGGCTATTTCTTGTCTTGCGGCAGTAGAGGCACCGTTATTTATAAATTCACAGCGTTGGCACCTGCAGCACCAAGCTTTTACACGCTCACAAGCGAATAGACAACTCGCATCAGCCCTCTGCGCCATAAACACGCGATAACCGCTCTTGATAACCGGAGCGCGCACGCAATGTCCAATCGGAACATCGTGAATAAAATCTAGCCGAACCAAAACCAAGCCCCCCATCGAATGACGAGGGGCTTTTCGTAAGCCATTCTTGCGTAAGCATACTAGAAGCGTCAAATCACAACGCAAAATATCACGCTTGCATGCACTACTCTTTCTTTTCCTTCTTCATAGGGCTAGTGGCAACGGCGATAAGCATGAAGATCATCGCAACGATTGCCAAACAAGCCAGCAAGGCAAAAGAGTTGAAATACCCCAGCGCGCCGATGATAGCCGCAAGACCACTTAGAACGAAGACGGAGCCCAGGTAGAAGCCTGCAACGCCGCCGGAGTTGATGCCCGTGTAATCCTTCATGCCGTACAGGTCGGGCACGAACAGGCCGGGGATCATGGCCGCGTAGGAGATAAATGCGCACAGGATCATTCCGATGAACGCGAACGCGATGATTCCGGTCTGGCTCCAGATGAGAAGCATTACCATGCCAATAGCAAATCCCAGGTAAATGCACATACTCATAACCTTAAGACCAAGCTTCTTCACCAAGAAGCCGGAAGCCAGCTTGAGCACGGCCGCCGAGTAAGAGTACACGCTCAAAAGGAGCGCAGCCGTAGTTGCAGCCATGCCAAACGAGGTGTAGTAAACCGACGAATAAGACTGAACGCCCGTAGCGCACCAGGCAATGCAGAACATCGCGATAAGGAAGCAGAAGATCGAAGGACCCTTCTTTAAGGTCTCGGCAAACGTGAAGCCGGGAACTTCGGATGCGACCTCTTCCTTCTTTTCCGCAGAAGACTCCTTTGGCGCCATCTTTTTGCGCGGAACCTTGCCGATAAGAACAAAGTTACACAGAGCGCCGATCACAACAATGCCCACGGCATAAACAGTAAAGAGCGTCTGGTAAGGTATCGAGCTCAAAAGGAAACCCGTAATAGCAACCCACGTTGCCACCAAAAGTGCGGTGATGCCGCCAACCACGCCAAATGTCTTCTGGGTGTCCTTGCCCCAGAACGGAGCGATAACACCACCCGCAGAGGCATACGTTGCTACAGCCAAAACAATGCCATTCAGCACATTCGCAACAATCCACATGGGAAGCGATGTTGCCGTGCCAATCAGGTAAATGGTGAAGCCAGAACATATAGAACCAATAAGCATGCACCACTTGGCACCTATAAGATCAATAATCTTAATACCCAAAACGCTCATGATGAACGAAAGGATCGTTGCGATAGTGGGGCCAATCATGAACGTTGCCAACGTGACGTTCATACCCTTGAGGAGAAATGGGACAATAGCATTGCAAACCGTCGTACCACCTGTTGCAGTGGCAAGGATAATTGTTACGCCGATTGCAACGGAAATTTTTCTGCCAGTACTGTATTGCTCCATATTTCCGTCGTCTCCTTCCATTGATTAATCATTCTTTTTTAATTGAATTTCATATCGATAATCATTTTCGTGGTCTTAAAATTGTGGCTCTCCGGTTTTTGAACTGAAGAGCCACAAAACATAACTTGAATTCCGACAGATGCTAGCTGAATCTATGCAGTGTAGATGAGGCAGTGACGACCATCGGCTTCTTTGACCATTTCAACAAGGGGCCCAATCTTAAGCGCCTTAGTAGTGCAGCCAGACACGCACAGCGGATTCGGATCCTGCGCATAGCATGCAGCACACTTATCAAGAACGGGAAACACCAGGTGATGCTGACGCAGGCGTCCGTCCACGTAATACGGATTGCGACGAATAACGCGCATCCAGTCTTCTTTGAAGTCGTAACGATTGGTCTCGCGGCAGGCGGCCTCGCAGCCATAGCATCCTAGGCAATCGTCAAGGTCTTGCAGAATAGCGATTCCTTCGCCATTTACGCGCTTTCCGCCTTTCATTACATATCACCTCTTCCAGCTTCGATCTTGCACAGAGAAGAACGCATTGCAGTAGCACCGTAGCCAGGCTCTGCAGGATTGGACGGAACAAGAACGTTTCCGTTAGCCTTGTCCCAGCCATAACCGGGAAGGCCAAGCTCCTTGCACTCGTCACGCCAGCCAGGACGCGGTATGAACACGCATCCTTCCTTGCATTCGTAAGTAACCATAGCCTTCGAGATAATCTTTCCACGCGGGGACGATATGGTAATCCACTCGCCATCCGTAATACCATACTTCAATGCGTCTTCAGGATGCACGAGAACGAACGGATCGGGATACAGCTTGCGCTGAGATGGAATGTTAGTCCACGCAGAATGGAAGAACGAATAAACGCGTATGCCAGTTACGGCAGTCAGCGGATACTCTTTCGCAAGTTCGGGAAGATTTTCCGGAGACTCGTAAGGCCAGGTAAAATCAGGCAAAGGATCGTAACCAAAGGCAGCCAGCGACTCACTCCAGAACTCAATACGACCGGACGGCGTGTTAACGCCGGGTTGACCATCGGGACGAATCTTTCCCAATTTGTACTTCTCGTAGACAACTTCTCCATCACCAGTGGTCTCAACCATATAACGCCAAGGCTTGGACTGGAATTCATCCCATGTCATATCGTAACCATAGAATTCCTTGAGACGCCAAAGCACCATCTCTTTTTCATCAGCCCATGGCCAGTGTTCGGGATCGATGCGCTTGCCCCACTGCAGGAAGAACCACCAGTCATCCTTGCACTCGCCAGGCGCTTTGACAGCCTGATCAAAGGTATGAATCAGCGTACCGTCGAGCTCCTCGTCATACGTGCAGCGTTCGGACCAATCGGCTGAAGGCAACAACAGGTCAGCAAGAAGAGCCGAAGACGAGAAGTAGAAATCCTTCGAGCAAATGAAATCAAGGTTGGGGCTTGTCATTGCTTCGTATGTCTGGTTAGCGTTCTCATAGCACATAACCGGGTCGTTTGCGATAGCAATATACGCCTTGACCGGGCGCGGCTCACCCGTGATGATCGCACGGAACACTGAATCGGGATCGTTTGAGCGACCGAACACCTTGTAGAGCGGATGCTCCTCGCCGCCAAAGGTGAACAGCTCGGGACGACCGGGATGCTTTGCAGGATCCCACAAGGTGATTCTGTCGTCGAGCATGACGTCGAACGAAACGGGTACGGTAATACCGCCCTTCTTATCCAACCAACCGAGCAAGCCTTGCAGGCAAGCAAGAGCGCGACCATTCTGGATAGCGTTGGTATGCATGCAGCCAGGCCCAAGGCCAATCATCATGCCAACAGGTCCGTGAGTGCCCATCAAACGAGCGGCGGCGCGGATATCATCGGCGTCCAGGCGGCAAATCTCGGCGGCGCGCTCGGGCGTCCAGTCCTTGACGCGCTCGGCGAGCTGGTCGAAGCCATAGGTCCACTGGTCAATGAACTCCTTATCGTACCACTCGTTCTCGATGACCTCGTGCATGAACGCAAGCGCCAGCGCCGCATCGGTGCCGGGGAACGGCTGCAGCGCAATATCGGCATGCTTGGACATATCCTGGAAGCGAGAGTCGATAACGATAAGCTTCATCGTCTCGGCCTGTCGTGCATACAAAACACCAGCCCACGCACGCTCCATGGCGGGGTTCTGACCCCACAAAACAACAGTTTCAGCATTCTTGATATCACCAGAAGCTCCACTGTAAATGCCCAGCGTAAAAGCATTAGGCAAAATGTGCGGCATGAGACACACATGGGTCGGAGTAAGGCTCCACCCCTCAAGACCGAGCGACGAATTCAAACGGCAATGCCAGTGGTTGGTAGTACGGCCGGTACCCTGACCGGTGATGATTGCTTCAGGACCGTATTCAGCGATAATCCTCTTGCACTCAGATGCCAGAATATCCAAAGCCTCATCCCAGCTGATGCGCTCGAATTCGCTCTTGCCGCGGTTCTGCGGATTGCGCTCGCCGTTAGGATCCCAGTCAACGCGCTTCATAGGGTACAAGATACGGTTGTCAAGGTTGTTGTGAACCTCACGCTGGGACATACCAGCGCCGCAAATCGTACCCCGCGATTTTGGGTTGTCTGGATTGCCTGTAATCTTCACAATCTGATTGTCCTCGTCAGAGTAGACGATAACGCCGCAGCGTGAATGACAGGTAGTGCACATGGTTCTCGTCTCTTTTAGTGCCATTGTTTCACTCCTCCTCTTCCTTCATCGTTTCGCCCTTTGCGTTTACTTTCAGCTGATCCAAACGAAAAAGGCTTTTATTTCATAGGACGCTGGCGCCATTTCAAACCCCCTCAGAAATGTTGGATTTTACGAATGAACGATTCGCTTTATCCCCATACCAGCGGCCTCTTGAAACCAATCATATATTCCAAAAATGAATTCTTCAAACAGCGCTTTGTTATAGGCAAAACAACCATTAGTTGTTTAAGTAGCTACCGTTTTCCTATACCACTTGCAACACGAAGCACCAAGCCGTTTCTCCAGTTAGAATTACAAAAAATGTCTTACAATCATCCCGATATCCCAGGTTTTCGCGGCGGCGCTGGCCTACCAGATGCACTGCTCTCTGAAGATGCAGCAACACCCTGCGCTTGACACAAATCGTCTTCCCGATACTCCCCCACAGGGACCACTGTTGCGCACAAGTTCTCAGGGTCGGGATCTTGCGTATGCCGCCCACAAGGAAATCCGCATAAAATATTGCTCCGTCTACAAGGTGCGGGTGTTATTTTTTGCTGGAGAACATCATGGAGATTGCAACCACACCCTTTGCACAGCCGCGGAGCACCATCGTTCTTTTCATGGAGAAGCTTCTCGGCGTCGGTAAGACGATGTGGCCTCTTCGTAAACATAAGATACTCTTCGCGAGACATGCTGTCTGATTTACCGCACTTAGGACAAGTAAACGTAACTATGCTAATAGGCCGACATCTTCCGCACGTTGGAAAACAAATGTTGCACATGGATAATCACTCTATCTGGATTGATAACAAAAGAACTTGTGATGGAAGCGCCAAGTAGGCAAGTATTTGGGCATGCGGGTATCCATCCTTATCGCATGAGCCGAACTTTTTCTCGAAATAGAGAGGCCTACAATCCCACCACATTCCCTATGATTTAATGCTCATCCAAAAATCGCTGCGTTATCGGCGTCGTTGAGCTTGCTTTACTACAAGGGGAACAAGCTCAACGACACTATGCCGACAACAGGGGAAATGAATCTATCTTATTCGGCATCCGCCTTCGTCTCCGCCGCAGCTTCTCCATCCGTCTTGGGCAAACGAATCATCAGCGAGCAAACGAAACCAATGAGACCGATAACGGCCAAGCCCAAGAATGCCGGCAAATATGTCCCCGTAGAGTCGAAAATTGCGCCAGCAATCGTCGGAACGAAAGATGCAAGTACAGCGACAACGGGAAGAACTGCGCCATGGATCTTGGAGTAGTGCTTGTTGCCGAAGATGTTAGCGAGCTCCGCGGGAAGAGCGGAATTATGCATAGCAAAGCCTAGGCCGATGGTAATGTAGTAAACAACCATAACGACGAAATTGCCGCCCATAAACGCAGCGAGAATGGCACCAAGGGCCATCGCAAGAGCGCCAAGACCATGCCAGCGGACGGGCTCAAAACGATCAAGGATGATGGTGCCGATAACGAGTGCTGCGATTCCGCCAAGGCCCTTGATGGAAAGGGCGACCGAAACGTCGTCGAGGGTAAGGCCCTGAGAAACAAAATACAAACCAGCATGGGAAACATTAAGATTGAGGCCGGCGAAGCAGCAGAACGCCATAATCGCAATGAACCAGAACGCCGGAGTCTTCATGGCTTCCGTTGCGGTCTTGTTCTCCATGGTCTTATACACCTTGGAAATGTAAGTCTTAGAAGTCGCGGAAGCTTCTACCGCACCGCCATCGGGCTCCTGACCCATGTCGGCAGGGGTGTTGCGCACAAAAATCGCGGCAATCAGCAGACCGCAAATTGCGAAGAACGAAACGAGCCACCAACCAGCACGCCACCCGAACGCATTAATAACAGCGTTTGTGATCAGCGGATAAAGAACAGCGATGGCGGCAGCCATGATGAGAGAAATTGAGATTGCACGGCCACGGTGTTTGATATACCAGTGATTGAGCGTGGTCATCGTCGGAATAGCACCAGCGCACATGCAGCCATAGCTCATAATGATGCCAAAGCCGGCAACATAGAGAACAACGCTATCACCCAAGAACAGCGCATTGATAGCGCCAAGAAGGGCTACGATAACCGCACCAAGCATATAAGAGAATCGTGCGCCTTTCTTGGCGATGGTCAAACCGATGAGCGGCGCGGAAATGCCCTGCACCAAAATGAACGCGCTGAATCCCATACCCAAATACGTTCTGTTCATGGTCACTTCAGGATCCAGGACCATGTAAGCATTCGTGAGCTGAGCAACAGTCAAACCCAACGCCCCCACAAAAGCATAGATCAGACCGGTGGAAATAAGCATTCTTGGACCACTAAACTTTTGTTTCCCAGTCATTTTACTACCCCTCCTCTTTACCAATGAATATTGCGAGCGCAATCAACGCGCCCATGCCATGCCGCAACGGGGATGGCCGATGCAGCGAATGACCCCCTTTGTAGTGCATACGCATAGAAATTGACATCGTAGGTATTTTGAAAGTACTTAATACTTCTCCCCGATCCCCCTTAAAGCAGTTTGCAGCCTGATTGGGAGAAGAAATAAAACCTGGGTTGATTCTACGAAGTCGCAAGAAAAGATTCCAACATCACTTGTTCTTGCTTTCCTTAACTAAAGGTTGTTAAAATTGACTAGGGGTTTTCGGACAAAGAAGCACTTTGCCGATGCGAGGGGGAACATGAGAATCGAGACGTTATCCTATTTTCTTGAGTTAGCGCGCTGCAAATCCTGCGTTCGCGCCTCAAGCAATCTATTCATATCTCAGCAAGGTCTCAGCAAAGCAATAGTTGGCCTGGAAAAAGAACTTGGCGTCGCACTATTTGATCGTGCGGGTAAACGCATGAAGCTTACAAGAGCAGGTGAGCTTCTGATTCCGTACGCGAAAAAAATCGTAGAGTTGCAATCTTCCGCCATAAGCGAACTCTCACGTGAGTACCTGGGCGAATCGAATTCGCATTACGAAAAGCTGACCATCGTCGGCACGCCTTATATATGCACTCGACTGTTCAGCCTGCTTGAAAAGGTCATGGAAAATGTAGGTCTTGTAGGTTACAGCGTTCAGGAGGCAGACTACCCCGAAATCCTACAATACACCAACAGAAAAGACACCTTGGTTGTCTGCAATGTTCATTCCGGTTTACTGGGAGACATCACAAAGCGCGCTGATATAAAATTTATTCCGCTTTTGTCATCGGACTTGCGAGTTTTAGGATCAACTAGTCTTTTACCAGAAAAAGGAGCCTACGTTGGCCCAGAACTATTCTCAACGTTGCCGGTAGCTTATTACAATGACCCGATGCTGAATTGCATCGCTGAGGAAATTTTTAGAATAGGCGGAAGCGATACCGATGCTGTTGTCCTCCATTCATCAAATGCTAGCAAGATACTATCCCTCGTAAAAGACAGTAAAGCCGTCACATTCACCGACACCTTCAGTCTTCTCCTAAGCCCTGCGCATGAAAATATGCGAGCACAGAAGTTCGATGAGAAAATATCCTTCTATGTAGGTTTCATCGTTGGCAATTCCTTCAATTGCGACACGCCGCAGGGCAAGTTTATAAACAGATTTCAAAACATTATGAACGCCAGATATCGAGCCTACATGTCAAAGCATCCCATTTCGGTTCCCTGAGAGAACACGCAGCCACAAGCACTCTAGAGACAAAAGGAATCCCCTCATCCGATGAGGGGATTCCTTTATAAGCAAGAC
>CAKTVK010000078.1 GCA_934623455.1 uncultured Eggerthellaceae bacterium
TTTCCGCAGGCCGGATGGCAGATTGGGCGGCGTGCGGCGCGCCGTCGGCCGCGAATTAATCAGCGTTTCCCTAGGCTACACGCAAGCACTCACGAACGCCGCAAAGCTTGTGGTTTCCCTTGGTTTTTATTTGTTGCGCCTTCTTTCACGCCCGCGAAGCCGTATGATGAGCAGCATGGATACACAACCGCAACATACGTGCGATGCAAGCGACACGCCGGCACCAACAGCAATAAGCAAAGCAGCCCCAGAAGAAAACGAGAAGAAGAACCTGCTTCGGGCAAATCCCGATGAGTGCTCTCCTGTCGTTTTGGTGGTTCATGCTTCCGTTGGTTCGGGTCATAAACTTGCAGCTCAAGCCATTGCTCAGGCTTTCGAAGACCTGGAAGGCATTGAAGGCGCGCCTGAAAACCTTCAGGTAGAGGTTGTTGACATCCTTGATTGCGGACGCATACGTTTCAACGGCGATCATTGGGCGCATCTTTTCACCGGCGTCACCCGCCCCTGGTACGACTTTGTCTGGCGTTAC
Organism: uncultured Eggerthellaceae bacterium; assembly: GCA_934623455.1. GTDB lineage: Bacteria > Actinomycetota > Coriobacteriia > Coriobacteriales > Eggerthellaceae > CAKUOV01. The sequence continues at coordinate 530 of CAKTVK010000078.1, forward strand.
CTTTTCACCGGGCGCCTGCTGTGGGGCGGCGGATGGTCGTGGGCGCGCATCATGTTTCCTCGTTACACGGAGATGATTCGCGAAAAGAAGCCCTTGGCCGTTATCTGCACGCACATCACGGCGGCAAATGCCACGGTTGGTGCGCGCATGGCGACTGGACAGAATTTTCCCCTGGTATGTGTTCCCACCGATTACGAGACGGAAGGGTGGTGGCCGCATCGCGCTGCTGACTTGTTCTGCGTTGGAACGGAAAGCATGGCTGAAACGTTGCGTCCGCGCAAAGTGGAAGAAGAGCGCATTGCCATCACCGGCATTCCCACCCGTCTTGATTTTTCGCAGGAATACGACCGAACCGAAACGCGTGCAATCCACGATTTACCGCAAGACAAGACAGTAGTGCTGGCATTGGCGGGCTCCACTATGGCGTCCCCCTATGTACTGTTCCGCGGTATCTTGGATCAGATTCTTCCGTATATGCACACCATGCCTAATGTGCATCTTCTATTCTGCGCAGGAAACGATGAGAATTATCGAAATCATCTTACGCGCCAAATAGAAGACCTTCGCTTGGAAAATGTATCAGTTATAGGGTTCACTGATCAAATGGCCGCGCTGATGAGCTGCTGCGATGCCGTTTTATGCAAGCCAGGAGGCCTGGTGACAACCGAAGCGCTGTGCACGAAAACGCCCCTTATCCTTTTGGGGCGCGCGTATGGACAGGAATTCATCAACGTGCGCATGCTCACTTCGCGCGGCGCCGCTCTTCACGTGACCACCGGTCGCGAGCTTCTTGAAGTGCTGCGTCTGTTCCATCAGCAGCCCACGCGGGCGCAATCGTTGCTGATAAACGCAAACACGCTGCGCAAGCCGAACGCCGCACGCGATATTGCGTCACGCACCATGGATTTGGCGCTGGGACGCGTGCCTATGCTTCGAGCGACACGCAAGCACTACTTTGCCCATTTCTACTGGGGCAAGAAGCCCGCGCATACGCGCTAGAGCATTTTCCGCTCAATGCTCGCAAACCCAACAAGACGTACTAACCCAAAAAACGAGTAAACAAGGAATAATATCGTGTCTTCATTCAATGAACTGGGATTATCCCCCACCATGCTGTCCGCCGTGGAGCTTTTAGGCTACCAGGAGCCCACTGCCGTACAGCAGCAAGCCATCCCCGCCATTCTTGCCGGCAAAGACGTTGTTGCCGGCGCGAAAACCGGCACGGGTAAAACCGCCGCTTTCAGCCTTCCCTGCTTGGATCTGTTCCAGCCAGGCGAAAAGGGCTGCGTACCGCAAATGCTGGTTGTCACGCCCACGCGTGAGCTGGCGCAGCAAATCGCCGAAGTTTGCGCGTCCATCTCGAAGCTAACGAACCATCGCATTCTGTCCATTGTGGGCGGCGTTTCCCAAAACCCGCAGGTCAAGAAGCTGAAAGCAGGCGTTGACATTCTTATTGCCACGCCGGGCCGCCTGATTGACCTGAAAAACCAGGGCTTCGTTGACTTGTCGTGCGTGCGCTTCTTCGTGCTTGACGAAGCGGATCGCATGCTTGACATGGGCTTTTCTCCCGATATTCACCGCATTGCCGACTACCTGCCCGAAAAACGCCAGACCATGCTTTTCTCCGCAACCATCGACGATGCCGTGGAAAAGAGCATTGGCAAGTTGCTTTCCAACCCCGTGCGCGTTGAAGTCGCGCGCCGCGGCGAAGTGGCCGACACCGTAAAGCAGAGCCTGATTCGCATTCCCCATGCACTGAAGCCCGCGCTGCTGGTTGCGCTCCTGAAAGAGAAGGGCAGTCCGCGCGTTATCGTGTTCGCTCGCACACGCGGACGCGCCGACACGTGCGCTCGTCGCTTGAACAGGGCCGGCATTCGCGCCGCTGCCATCCATTCCGATCGCTCGCAGGCAAAACGTCAACGCGCTCTGGCCGATTTCGAAAGCGGAAAGATCGACGTTATCGTGGGCACCGACGTATTGGCGCGCGGCATTGACGTGAACGATGTTTCCTACGTGGTGAACTTCGACCTTCCCGATGCACCAGAAGATTACGTGCACCGCATTGGCCGCACGGGCCGCGCGGGCAAGGGCGGCGAAGCGATTTCCTTCGTTTCCCCTGAAAATAAGAAGATCCTCAAAGAGATTCTGCGCCTGACAAAGCAGCAGTCTATCCCTGAAATTGACGTTGAAAATTTCGATTTGGAAGAAGCGAAAGAGCAGGCCATCGAGCATGCGATGCGCGCCACGGAAGTAGCCGATCCCGAAATTATCGCAGCGAAAAAAGAAGTTAAAGCGCGCATGAAGCGCAAGGAGAAGGCAAAAGTACGCAAGGCCGAGGAAAAAGAGGCGGCGCGCCAGGGCAAAAAGAAGAAAACTGCTGTTGACCAGTATGTTAAGGACTTGGAGAAAGCCGCTGCACGCGAAGCGGCCGCCGAAGAACGCAACGCCGAAAAAGGCGCAGGCGCAGAAGCTGCAGCACCCATGAGCACGACGGCAGAAAAGCCCGCGAAGCCTGCGAAGAACGGAAAAGCAGCGAAAGCCGAAAAGAAACGCGGCGGAAAGCTTGCGCTGGCCGATAACGAAGCCGAAAGCTCCCAGTACTTCGCGAAAAAGCTCAGCAAACAGCTTGACGGCACACCCGATGAAGATTCCGAACAACCGCAAGGAAAGCGCGCGAACAAGCGCCGCGAATCAAGTGCGAACACCCCGAAGGGCAAAGGTGCTCGCAGCGCGCGCAACGGCGCCCGCGGAGGCTCCCGCGACAATGGTCGCAACAACGCACGTAGCAACGAGCGCGACAACAGCCGTACAAGCGAACGCAGCAATAGCGTACGCAGCGGCAGCGAGAATAAGCGGCGCACTGCGTCCTTTGAAAACGAGCGCTTCAATTCTCGCACCGGTGCCAAGGGTGCGAAGAACCGCGCTGCTGCAAAGAGTCGCCTGAAGTCTATCGATCGACAGATCAGCAGAAGCGAAAGCAAGAAGGGCGGCAAAGGCGCAGCTCGTGCGAACGAAGCAACCCGTCCTGGTAGATTTGCCAGTGCTGCACGACAAAACCGCAGCTCAAAGCCAAGCTTTGCCCCTTCGGGCCGCACTAGCAAACCGTTCACTCAAAAGGGACGCAAGCCCATCAAAAAGAACAAACGCTAGCGTTTCCGATCCAAAACAGGCCGTTTTAAATTGCTTCGGCCAAGCGTTCGGGCACGATCTGCTTCTTGGCCTACCCCATAAATGCATCATGCGACGCAGCGGGATATCTCCTGCGTCGCATTGTTTATCAACGCTTTCTTCACAACATTTCGCCCCTTCTTTCCGTTAAGCACGAAATGTTCCCGTTTATCGAAGGCGCGCGAAAATCCTTACGATAACAGGTATTTTGTAACGAAAGAAAATCTATTGTCGATGTCTCTGGGGGGAGGCGAAGAATGAGGATTGCAGTAGCCTGCACCGGTTTAGATGTTGCATACCGCTTCGATTATTCGGAGAATTTCACGCTGTACACAGTCACTAACGGCATTATCGTTGAGTGCCAAAGCATTCCTTTTCAGGCATTAAGCCAAACGGATGTAGTGGAGTTTTTCAAAAGCATGGATGTCGTAGCACTCATTTGCAACACTATCAACATCAATCATGCGCGCGTTTTCTGCGCTGCCGATATCGAGGTTGTTGCCGCAGTTTCCGGTAACGCTCGTGCCGCTGTAGAAGGCTATCTCACGAAAACGCTCATTGGAGCAGATGAGATGTGCCACGGCGATGATGAAGAAGATCCCGCTTATGCATACAGCGGAAGCAGCTGCCACCTGTAAGCAGCACCACACGTACCACTTTCCTACCGAACGATTTCAGTAAACCCGCGCGCAACGAAGCGCAACTCGCCCCTGGGGCGAACGTTTGCTTGATTTCCACCAATCTCTAAAGAGATTCGAAGATGATATACGCCCGTTTAAGCAGCTGCAGCGTGCTTGACCGGGCAATAAATTGGGCCGCGAATCGCGACCCAATTTATCATTGTATGATTTCTGGCGCTGCAGCGCAAGAAGCACCTCTGCCCCGCGCCCTTGCCTGCACACGATCACACGGCAGCACAGCGCGAGATCCGGGGAATCACGCAGCAGCACGGCGGCACATCGCAGGAAACGCTCTTACAGGCGACCCTGCTCACGATACGCCTGAACAACCGTAGGCAGACCCCACAGGTTGATGAAGCCCTCTGCCTGATTCTGATCGTAATCAGACTCGCCAAACGTCACCAGATCCTCGGAGTACAACGAATACGGAGACGTTGTGCCAGCAGGAATAATGTTGCCCTTGTACAACTTCAGCTTCACCGAGCCCGTGCAGTACTTATCGGCTTCATCGGCAAATGCGGAAATTGCCTCGCGCAGCGGCGTATACCACTTGCCATTATAAATCAGGTCGGCGAAGTCGATGGCAAGCTTCTGCTTCTCGTGGAGCACTTCCTTGTCAACCGTGATCATTTCCAGATGCTCGTGAGCGAAGTACAGAATAGATCCGCCCGGCGTCTCGTAAACACCACGGTCCTTCATGCCCACCAGACGGTTCTCAACGATGTCGATAATGCCAATGCCGTTCTTGCCGCCCAGCTCGTTAAGCTTCTCGATGATCTTCGAAACCTTCATCTTCTCGCCATCAACGGCAACGGGAACGCCAGCTTCGAAATCGATGGTCACATACGTAGGCTCATCGGGTGCCTGCATAGGAGACACGCCCAGCTCCAGGAAGCCTTCTTTTTCGTACTGAGGCTCGTTGGACGGATCCTCCAGATCAAGACCCTCGTGGGACAAATGCCACAAGTTCTTGTCCTTGGAGTAGCTGGTCTCGCGCGAAATCTTCAGAGGAATATTATGCGCTTCGGCGTAATCAATTTCCTCGTCGCGGGACTTGATATCCCACTCACGCCACGGGGCAATAATCTTCAAATCAGGAGCAAAACGCTTGATAGCAAGCTCAAAACGCACTTGGTCGTTGCCCTTGCCCGTTGCGCCGTGAACCACGGCATCGGCACCTTCTGCCAACGCAATCTCGGCCAACTTCTTGCCAATCACCGGGCGAGCAAACGCAGTACCCAGCAAGTAAGTTTCATACTTGGCATCCATCTTCAACGCGGGAACGATAATCTCGTCGCACATTTCGTCAACCAAGTCGGCCACGATAAGCTTCGAAGCACCCGTTGCCAGCGCCTTCTCCTCCAGGCCTTCAAGCTCGTCGGCCTGGCCCACGTTACCGGAAACGGCAATAATCTCAGGGTTGTTGTAGTTTTCCTTCAGCCACGGAATAATAATCGACGTATCCAAGCCACCGGAGTACGCCAAGACAACCTTTTTGATGTCTTCCTTAGCCATTTGTTCCTCCAAAAATCATAGTGAATCAAACGGATTTACGATACAACAAAAAGAGCCCGGAAACCCAGGCTCTTTCGAAAAATTAAACAAAATGTAAAACAACTTACCGTGCCTTTTTGGAAACTTCAACCAAAGCGGCAAACGCAGGAGCGTCGGTTACTGCCAAGTCAGCCAGAACCTTGCGGTCCAGCTCAACGCCAGCCTTCTTCAGGCCGTTCATGAAGGTGCTGTAAGACATACCGTTGATGCGAGCTGCAGCATTGATGCGGGTGATCCACAGACGACGGAACGCGCGCTTCTTGTTGCGGCGGTCACGGTACTGATACTGCATGGACTTCATGACCTGCTGCTTAGCGTTCTTGTAAGAACGCGACTTCATGCCATAGTAGCCCTTAGCGCGAGAAAGAACGGTACGACGCTTCTTGCGAGCGGAAATAGAACGTTTAATACGAGCCATGTATATTCACTCCTTTATATGAATTAGCGAAGACCCAGATTGCGCTTGATAACCTTGGCGTCTGCCGGAGCAATCTCAGTTTCGTGGCGGAAATTACGCTTACGCTTCGAGCTCTTCTTGGTCATGATGTGGCTCTTAAAAGCTTTCGCGCGAACAACTTTACCAGTACCAGTTACGCGGAAGCGCTTTGCGGTACCGCGATGGGTCTTCATCTTAGGCATTGTCTACCTTCCCTTCTTGCTTCTTACCAGTTTCTTTCTTCTTCGCCGTTCCAGGCAAAGGAGCGATCAGCATATGCATGTTGCGGCCTTCCATTTTTGGCTGCTGCTCAATGACCGCAATATCCTTCAAATCATCCGCGAGACGCTCGAGGATGGAAAGACCGATTTCGGGGTGAGCCATTTCGCGACCACGGAACATGATGGTGATTTTCACCTTGCAACCATCTTCCAGGAAACGAACCACGTGCTTTTTCTTTGTGGCGTAGTCGCCCACATCGATTTTCGGGCGGAACTTCATTTCCTTGATCTCGATCTTGCTCTGGTTCTTGCGCGCCTGCTTGGCTTTGATGGCCTGCTCGTACTTGTACTTGCCATAATCCATGATGCGACATACAGGAGGTTCGGCATTCGGGGCAATTTCCACCAAATCAAGTCCCGCATTATCGGCAACGCGCTGAGCCTCGGTCACCATATAGATGCCCATCTGCCCTCCATCGTAGCCAATCAAGCGGCACTCACGCGCCGTGATTTGCTCATTAATCCTTGGTTCCTGAGCTGCTATTGAACTCACCTCTCTTTGTTTACCCTGTTGCAACGCATTAAAAAACCCGCGCAAAGCGGGCCGGCATAAATCGAAGTATTCATGCGACCCATCAGCTTTAGCCGAATCAGGTGGGGTTTCAAGCCCTCTTTTTTTGCAACCATTACATTCTAGCATAGTTTTTAAGCAATGCAAGCATTTTTCTCGTACCAAAACAGCAATTTATTTGCTATCATGGTTTGCGCTGTAATAAAGCTTCCCTTGCTTCGGTGCTGCATTATAGCGGATTCTTCAAGTGCGGGCGTGGCGGAATTGGCAGACGCGACGGTTTTAGGTGCCGTTTCTTCGGAGTGAAGGTTCAAGTCCTTTCGCCCGCACCATTCTTTCAACGAAAAAGGGGTCCAATCGGGTCCCTTTCCTTTTATCATCCGCGCAGAGCACGCCGTTAGAACAGCTCAACTCGACCCAGCAACAAATCGATCAAATTACAATTAAAGATTCCCTTGTCGTCGTAAAAACTATGGGGTACATCCATGCGAACAATAATTTTTTTAAAGAAATCCTTAGCAAGCATCAGCGACAACAGCTCAGAAGACTCTTTTTTCTCCGTATCCATGCGGAAAGCAGATTGGATATAAACCTTTCTGTCTGCATCGTTTACCACGAAGTCGATTTCTTTTTGAGTCTTGGTGCCCTTTGAGCGATCGCAAACTACACCAACATCAACAGAGTACCCTCGAAGCAAAAGTTCGTTGTATATGATGTTCTCCATAATATGACCCGGGTCATATTGGCGATAATTGAGGCGAGCATTTCGAAGCCCTAAATCGGTATAGTAATACTTGTTGGGATACTTGAAATACGTCTTCCCCTTAACATCGTATCGTTTGGCCATGGAGATCAAAAAAGAATCGATAATGTACTGCGTGTAATTTGAAACCAATGCGGAGCTGACCTTTTCGCCCTTCATGGACGAAATTGCATTTGCTATATTAGTCGGATTCGTCAGCGAGCTAATTTGCGACGCAAGGAAGTCCAAAATGTCATTCAGGATATCCTCGCGCTCAATGCCATTGCGCTCCACGATATCTTTAACATACAGTTCGCGGTAAAGAGAAATTAGACAATCCTTTTTATCCTTATCGTCTTCAAGTGCCAGCAACCTTGGCATACCACCATAGAGCATGTAGCTATCCAGCGCTTTTCGCTCATCCCCGCCCACGGCTGAATAAAATTCCGCAAATGACAAGGGAAACACATGGATTTGCGTAGCACGTCCGCGAAACTCTGTGGCAATATCTTTTGAAAGTCCTTTTGAATTGCTGCCAGTAACATAAACATCAAGGTTTTTATATGCCTTGAGTTCATTGAGCATGTCATAAATGGTGACCTCGATGCCGCCATTCTCCTTGTCTACCACTTTCGTGGTGAGCTGCACTTCATCTATGAACAAGTAGAATTTTTCGTCCCTCTTATCTTGAACGATACCCTCCACATATTCGCACAAAATAATAGGATTTCTGAACTTATAGTAACGACGCTGGTCAAGTTCAATTTTCAAGATATGATCTTCTGGAACGCCCTGTGAAAGAAGATAATCAAAGAACAGATCGAAAAGCAGCACCGACTTACCGCATCTGCGAATACCCGTGATAACTTTTATTTCACCATTCCACATACCACGAATCAATCGATTCAGATATGAATCACGTTCAATCATGCTCATCACCTTAAACTTAGGACAAATATGTCCGAACTTTTATGTGTAGTAGACCACGATTTTCGAAAAATGGCAAGAGTTCCAGAAAAGAAAGCCGCCTTTATCAAGCCGAGTTCTTTTTCGTCCACGAAGAATTTGACCTGTATCGGTCGCTTACGATTCCTGTTGTCTGGCATCTGGACTCCTATCTTTTAGTTGTTGCATTTGGGAGCCGAATATTGAATGCTTTCAGGTGCAATGCAGACTCTGGCGGGCA
>CAKTVK010000079.1 GCA_934623455.1 uncultured Eggerthellaceae bacterium
CGCGTGCTGAACAGGCAAGACTTCTACGAAATTGAAGTTGCGCGCGAGCGTCTTCGCAAGTTTTTGGACACGTTGGAGTAGTGAGTTCCACGGTTGGGTGTTTCGCTGGGCATCTTAGAATTGGGTGCTTGGGTTGGGGCGCCGGGGTCTCCGGAAATGTCCGGAAATGCCTGGAGCGCCTGGAATGCCCTTGCCGTGCTTCGTCGAATGCCGCGCTGCACCGAATGGTGCCCTGCATCGGAAAAACGCTTCCGCTCCAAATGTTGCTTTTGGTCTTTGCTAGGCGTTCGTTTGTTTTCGCGTTAAACTGATACGGATGCGCTAATGCATCGGTATAACGAATATCGCCATCTAAGTTTCCGTGGGAAAGGTGCGCACATGAAAGTCATTACCATCAGCCGTGAATACGGAGCAGGCGGGCACACCATTGGACGCCAAGTTGCCGAGCGCCTGGGCATCAATTTTTATGACCGCGACATTATTCTGAGCACCGCGCGCGAAAGCGGTCTTGATGTTGACCGAATCATCGAGGAAGAAGAAGTCATGCGCAAGCGCGATTCGTTCCTGCGCGCGATTCTTCCTGCATCTTATGACATTAAAGACACCGTGTTCGAGTACGAGCGCCGCGCCATTATCAAGCTGGCAAACGAAGGTCCCTGCGTGCTTTTGGGTCGCTGCGCTGGTGTTACGCTGGAAGAGGAAAACATCGATCACATGAGTGTGTTCCTGTTCGCCGACGAGGCGCATCGTTTGCCGCGCGCCATGGAGCTCAACGATTGCACTGATCCCGAGCAGGCACGACGCATTATGCGCAAGATTGACTCCGGCCGCCACGCTTATTACGAGTGCTACACCGGTCGTCATTGGGGCAGCGTCCACGAGTACACCATGGCGCTTGATGCAGGCACCTTGGGCATGGATACCTGCGTTGACCTGGTGGCGCGCGCCGCGCAATCGATGTAGGCGCCAAGGCAAGAAACAAGGTAAGGGCATCTGACCCTTCGCATCCGTTTTTCGCTCCTCATATTCATCTGCGTGTTCGCGGCAAGGTTTTGCCGTGGATTGCGGCTTGCCGCTGCGCGAACGGATGAATGCGCAAGCGTATAAGCGCTCGGGTTCGCTGCTTTTCAAGCGGCGGCTCGGGCGCTTTTGCTCGCTTTGAGCCATAAGGTTACCCAATTCCTCCAAAAATGAGCCATGTAGTCTTGCAAAATCTCCCACGACCCCTGTATCATAGAACATGATTGCAAAGTCTTTAAGACACCGGAGCTGCCTATAGTGCAGGCGCTACCAGGCACAATGAGCTTGGCTGCGTTTGAAAGCAACTGGCGATGTGTTGATCCTGAACAATCGCTGTTTCTTCCGAATGCGCTTGCTGCTTATCCGGTTTCGCTTCTTTGCGAGTCCGCCGAACAGGAAGGGAGTGCCATGAAGAGAATACGGAAATTACTGGGGATGGCTGTGGCGTTTGCATTCGCCCTGGCTATTCTGCCCGCGACAGCGCTCGCGGTAGACGAGTACGATTTGCATGTTAATGGCGAGCAGTTCACCAGCGAAAAGCTTACCATCGACTGCGGCGAGGGAACCGCGACATACGATCCTGCCACGCAAAATCTTACTTTGAATAACGCCACCATCACGAAAGCAACAATGAGTGGCGGCATTTATTCAATGCTCTCGAATGATTTGACCATCACGCTTCAGGGCAACAATCAGATCACCCTGGATAATAATCTGGGCGCTATTATCAAGAGCAACCTTAAGATCGAGGGTTCAGGCACGCTTACGATCAACGTTACCGGGGATACGCAGGATGGCATTACCTGCCAGTGGGGAAGCGTTGACATCATGAACGCCACGATTGCTATTAACTCTTCCGGCGGTATTGGCATTTCCGCCTATGGAACGGTGCGTTTGGACAACGTGAATCTTACGGCCAACGGCTTGTATGCGGGTATCGATGCGCTCAATCTGATCATCGCAAACGGTTCCGACGTTAAGCTTTCCGCCACGGAAGAAGGCTGCAATGCGGCGTACATCGCCCCTGGTGATGGCCAGACTGGCGGTGGAAGCATCTATGTCAACAACTCGAGCGTAGTGGCAGAAAGCCTCTTCCCGGGTCTGTTCGCTCAGGCCGACTTGTCCATCAGCGGCGGCAGCGTTAAGGCTACGTCCATCAAGGATTCTCCCATTTGGGCAAGAGGCGATCTCACCATCTATGGTGGCGCGAAAGTTGAGCTTTCCGGCATGTATCCTTCTGGCTGCAACGGAACGTTCAGGGCTGGTTTGGTTGACGTTGATGCGAAGAACATGAACCAGGAAAATATTCCGGCAATCGCCGATAACCCCGTTATCCTGGATGACTACACGCTGAAGACCGCCGTTGCCGTTGATAGCGAAGGCGCAACGATTGACCTTATCGAACACGATGGCGTTGAGGCGGCTAAGGGCTATCTTAACCTGTACAAGAACATCCACTTCACCACGGGTGACGCGATTGTTTCGTATGGCTTCCCCTTTGAGAAAAGGGTTGTGAAGGGTGGCGATATTGCTCCTGGTCAGCAGGAGTTTGAGCTGGAGATCTTCCACGTTGGCGCGGGTGAGATCGAAAAATATCCCGATGTGACCATAACGGGCAAGGTCGTGACGAACGGCGCAGAAACTTACGAGGGACGACTGACCATTGAAGGACCGAAGGACCAGGTAAGGGGTCTTACGAGCGAAGGCTTCTTGGTTCGTGAGAAGAATACCGCAGTTCCGGATTGGACGTATTCGGACGCGGTGTACATGATTAGCTGCTACGAAATTGAAATCACCGACAATAACGCTCAGGGTGGCAACGTTGTTTCGGGCTACACCATTATGCCTGCGCACCTGGTGGTGACCGACAACGGCGAATTCTACGAGCCGGTGCCGAATGTGGATCCTGTACGGGTTATGGAGTTCGAGAACATCTACACCAAGAACAACGCTCCTGGTGGCGACCCGGGCGACAGCGATGATCCGAACAAGCCCAAGCCGGGCGACGGCGACAAGCCGGGTGCGGGCGACAAGCCCAAGCCGGGTGCCGACGGCAAGACGCAGCCTGCTGCGGATGGCAAGGCCATCCCCCAGACGGGCGATAACGCCGCGGCCCTGATGAGCGTTGCGGTTCTGCTGATGGCCGCGTGCGTTTCCGGTGCGGTGGTGTTGGCAAGAAAGACGCGCAAGGAGTAACGCAGGAGCTGCGCAAACGAGCGCAATGAGTAAAAGGACGCTTGTAGCGTAAACGTGAAAGCGCGCCAGCTGTTAGGCAAGGGCAACTTGCGGGCAGTTGGCGCGTACGTTTTCGAGCCCTTGGAAAAGAAGCCCCTGCTCAGTCATTTCTTCGCCGATTTCTTGGTATTCGGCTCCGCCTTTTGACACGCGCTCTATTTCTTGTGCCGTAAGTGGACGCGCCGGGCGAGCGGGCGCACCAATTGCGAGCATGCCATCGGGGATGTTCGCCGTGCCCGTCACCAGAGCGCCAGCGCCAATCAAGCAATGGCTGCCAATAACGGCACCATCAAGCACCGTGGCGCCCATTCCAATCAGGCTTTCGTCTCCCACCGTGCATCCGTGCAAAATAGCACCGTGTCCAATCGTCACGCCTTTTCCGATTTGGCACAATCCGTGCAGGTCAACATGGATGCAGACGTGCTCTTGCATGTTCGTGCGATCGCCTATTACAATGTGCCCTTCGTAATCGCCGCGCGCACTGGCGGAATGCATGACGGTAACGTTTTCGCCGATTTCAACGGAGCCTACAAGGCATGCACTCGGCGCAACCATAGCGCTTTCGGCAAGATGTACGTTGTGGTAGTTCACGGTGGTCTCCTGGCTGTTTTTTCGGGGCGTTGATGCCCTCTTTTCTTTTCCTGCATTTTCGCGCGCGTCCTGTTTGGGGCGTGCTGTATGTTCGATAATTTGCGAAAAGAACACGTGAGCGGCGACGGTCGTGCGGATGCGAGTGCATGCGCGACGCAGTTGCACGTGCGGATGTGTGCGGATGCGAAAACGGAAGGGGATGGAGACGTTCATGACGAAAGGAACGGCTCGACGTTTTGCCATAACGGCGGTGTTGCTGCTGGTCATGGTGGGTTCGGTGGCTCTTTTCAGCGTTTATGGCGAAGCGTTCTTTCCGGCGTATCGCACGTGTTCGCGCACGCTTATAGCGACGCTTGCTTCGCTGACCAGCGCGCTTTCGCCTTCAGTTTCTGTATGCGATTTCCTGTTGGTGGCGCTGGTTGCGCTGGCGGTTGTCTCGCTGGTGTATTGCGTGGCGCGCCGCAAGTCGCTTTTGGCGTGGTTTTCGCGGGTGCTTTTGGTTGCGTCCGCGTTGGCAACGGTGGTGGTGTGCGGTTGGGCGCTGAACCATTATGCGCCGCCCTTGTCTCAGGAAATCGGTCTTGACGTGCGGGAATATACGGCTGAAGAGCTATATGATGCCACGGATTATTATTGGCAGCAGGCTGCGCTGTTTGCCACGCAGGTGCAGCGCGATGCCGAAACAGCCCAGCTGGTTCCTGCGTCATTTGATGATTTGTCGGCAAAAGGCGGTGCTGCGTTTGCACCACTTGCTTCCCAATATGATGTGTTCAATGGATCCACGGTGCCTGTTAAGCGGCTCTCGCTTTTGGGAGACGCGTTGCTGTATGCGGGGTCGGACGGCATTTTCATTCCCCTAACGGGCGAGGCGAACGTTCCTGAGAACTGCGCTCCCGCTACGCTCGCGTTCAACATGTGTCACGAAGCGGCCCATCGCTTGGGCGTTGCCGCCGAGGAGGAAGCGAATTTTGCGGCGTTCATGGCGTGCTCGGCAAGCAGTGATCCCAAATTCGCTTATTCCGGGTATTACCGCGCGTTCGTGGCATGCTTCAACGCGTTAGCGGAAAACTATCCGTCGTTGGTGGAGCAGCTCTTGAGCGCCGATAATGTTACCGCTGAAAAAGCGCTGGTCATCCGCGATATGCTGCAAACGAGCGATCATTATGAAGCATATAGCGGCACCGTTTCCGAGGCGGGCCAAGCGGTAAACGATGCGTATCTGAAAACATTTGGCCAGCAGGAAGGCACCCAATCGTACGGCGAATGGGTTGATTACCTGATTGCGTGGCGTGCTGCCCTTTCTAATGCAAGCTAACGGGTACAATAAGCACAGCAAAAAAACGCGTGGAGCGCGCTCGGGCATGCGGTAAGTCGATTGTGCGGGTTCTGGAATGCGCGAGCACGACAAAACGAATCTCGCCGCCTTCTGCCAAGGGTTTTGTTGACAAAAGGTGGGGTAATTTGTCACGATTGAAAAAAGGAGAAGCGTTATGGGAAATTGTCATGAAAAGGGTAAAACCGCTGTTGTAGGCGTTATTTTGGGAAGCGAATCCGATTTGCCGGCCATGCAACCCTGCATGGATCAGCTCGAGGCTTTCGGTGTTCCCTATGAGTTGAAGATTGCTAGCGCGCATCGCAAGCCGCTGGAAGTGCATGAGTGGGCAGCCGGCGCGCACGAGCGCGGCATGAAGGTCATCATTGCCGCTGCGGGCAAAGCGGCGCACTTGGGTGGCGTTGTTGCTGCATACACGCCGTGCCCCGTTATCACCGTTCCTATGAAGACAAGCGATTTGGGTGGCTTGGACTCCCTGCTGTCCATGGTGCAGATGCCCAGCGGCGTTCCTGTTGCATGCGTTGCCATCAACGGCGCTAAGAATGCCGCTATTTTGGCTGTTCAGATGCTTGGTACGGGTTGCGATACCGCACGTCAGAAGATTATCGACTTCAAGGCGGACATGGCGAAATAACGTTCGCAAGCTTGCGGGCACGCGGTTGTGCAGCGGGTGCGGTGTGCGGCTGTGGCGGCGGTTACGGCTCTGGTTGCGATTGAGCCGTGTGCCGCGTCGCGTGTCGCGGTCGGGGTCCTTCGCCCGCAGCCCGCACGCTCGCAGGACCCTTCGGCTGCTCGCGAGCCAAATGAAACGTAAACGCGTGAATCGGAAAGAGAAGAGAGAAGCGCAATGAAAAAGTTCTTGATGGGAAACGAGGCGTTTGCCCATGCGGCACTTGAGGCGGGCGTGCGTGTGGTGGCGGGATACCCCGGAACGCCATCTTCTGAAGTGGTGGAAACCATTGCCAAGCTTCATGCGCAAGGTGCGGCAAAGGGCGTGCATGTGGAGTGGTCCACGAACGAGAAAGCCGCGCTTGAGCTTTTGGCAGGCGCTTCGTATGCGGGCGCGCGCACGCTGTATACCTGCAAGCAAATGGGTATGAACGTGGCAAGCGACCCGCTGATGTGCGTGAATTACGTGGGCATCAGGGGTGGCATGGTGCTGTATGTGGCCGACGATCCTGGTCCCATCTCTTCCCAGACCGAGCAGGACACGCGTCGTTATGCGGCCTTCGCGAAAGTGCCCGTGCTTGATCCTTCGACCCCCGAACAGGGCTTTGCCATGATGAAAGAGGCGTTCGAGCTTTCCGAGCGCTATCACACGCCTGTTATTGTGCGCCCCACCACGCGCATTTGCCACGCATCGGCGTTTTTCGATGTGGCCGACCACACGGTGGCGCGCGCTGTGCCCGAAGAGGGTTTCGTGCGTGACTCCAAGTGGGTTATTTTCCCTGCTCGCGCGTTTGCGGCGCATCACGACATCAATAAGCGCCTGCCCGAAATAAGCGCCGAGTTTTCGCGTGGCCCGCTTGCTGCGGCATTCAACCCCGTGGTGCGCGGCGGCGACAAAGAAGCGCATGATCCGATTTTGGGCATTGTTGCGGGCGGCGTAAGCGCGGCGTATGTGCGCGAAGCACTGCAGATGGTTGAGAAACGTGCTGCTGAACAGGGCGTATTCGTTCCTGCGTACAAGTTTATGCAGATCGGCTTGCCGTATCCCTTCCCGCAAGATGCGGTGCTGGAGTTCGCGCAGGGCTTGACCGACATTCTGGTAATCGAAGAGCTTGATGGCGTTCTGGAAGATGAGCTTTTGCGCTTGGCTGGTTTGCGTCACTTGGGCTACAACGTGCATGGTCGCGTTACGGATGAAGTTCGTGCGGCCGGCGAAAACGACGTGGATAATCTTGCGGCTCGTCTGGCGTGCTACCTGGGCGTTCCCAACTGTGGCCCCGATGAGCCAGCGGTTCTGTATGAATCGGAGACCGATCCGCTGCCCGTGCGTCCACCGGTGCTGTGCCCTGGCTGCCCGCATCGTGGCAGCTTCTATGCCGTGAAGCGTGCGTTGGGTAAGACGCCTGCCACGTATTGCGGTGATATTGGCTGCTACACGTTGGGCAACGCGAAACCGCTCGATGCTGTGGATACGTGTCTGTGCATGGGCGCGGGCGTTACCATGGCGCAGGGGCTTTCCCTTGTTGACCCGGGCAAAAAGGCGCTTGCGTTTATTGGCGACTCCACGTTTTTTGCCAGCGGCATGACGGGCGTGGCAAATGCGGTATACAACCAGCATGACATTACCATTGTTGTGCTGGACAACGCGACCACCGCTATGACGGGTGCGCAGCCGCACCCGGGCACGGGACAAACGCTCATGGGTCCCAAGAGTGAGCCTATTTCCATTGCGGCCACGCTGGAAACGCTGGGTGTGAAATGCATTGAAACGGCGAATCCCCTTCACTTGGAGGAAAGCATTGCCGCAGTTCAGAAGGCTGTTTTGTTTGAGGGTCCTTCGGCGGTTATCTTTGTTGAGCCGTGCATCCAGCTGAAAAAGCCGCTTCCTGCGGTAGTGATCGATGCGGAAAAATGCACGGGCTGCAAGAAATGCATCACTGAAATCGGCTGTCCCGGCATTGGCTTCGATAAAGCGCTGCAAGGCCCGAAGAGCGCTGCGCGCGGTCAGGCGTTCGTGAACGCGGGGCTGTGCAACGGGTGCGGTTTGTGCGTGCAGATATGCCCATCATCTGCGATTATGCCGGCGAATGCGCACGTGGAGAAAGGGGAGAACAATGATTAACATCCTTTTGGCGGGCGTTGGCGGCCAGGGTACGGTGCTTGCGGCGAAGGTGCTTGCCCAAGCGGCGCAGGATAAGGGCTGGCATGTGCGCACGGCGGAGACGATTGGCATGGCGCAGCGCGGCGGCAACGTAACGTCCCATGTGCGCATGGGTGATTGCGGCGAACGGGTGAGCTCGCCGCTGATTGCGCGCGGAACGGCTCAGGTTATTGTTGCATTCGAGCCTGCCGAGGCGGCGGGTGCGTTGAAGTACCTTGCTCCGAATGGCGTGGTGGTCACGGCATCAACGGGCGTGCAGCCGGTAACGGCGGCGCTTTCCGAGAAGCCCTACACGGCATCGGGCGTGCTTGCAGAGCTCAAGCGCTTGCTGGGAGACCGCGTGGTGGTTGTGGACGATGCGGCGCTTACGGCTTCGGTGGGAACTACGAAAGCGCTGAATACGCTGCTGCTTGCGGCGGCGGTGAAAACAGGGCGCCTTCCCATTAGCTTTGACGAGCTGCGCGCTGCAATCCAAGCGTGCGTGAGACCGCAGTTCGCTGAACTTAACTTCAAGGCAATTTCCCTGGTGGAAAACGGGAATTAGCTCTTCAAGAGCGGCGGGCTATAGGCGGTGGGCCTATGGAGCGATAGGCCCACGATACTCGGATAGGGCAACCGACAAGGGTGGCTATTGACATTATTTTGGTGTTGATGGCCGCCCTTGTTTTTTTGTTTTCTCAAAAATCGTTCACAGTTATTGAAAAAAGCGACTTTATTGGAATAAACTCTCAAAAAACGATAACTGTGAACGATTTTTGCTGTTAACGTCGGGCAATTTTGACCACTGAAAGTCAATTTAATTTAGCCAATTTAAGCCAAACTAAATTAGCCACT
>CAKTVK010000080.1 GCA_934623455.1 uncultured Eggerthellaceae bacterium
CTACGCGAGGTCGAAGGCAAGGCCGAAGGTGAGGTGCCCGAGTTCGCGCGATCCCGCGCCAGAAGGGCGGCACCATACGCCCCCATGCAGCCGGCAATGTCGGGGCGCACAGCGTTCACTTCCGACAGCTGCTCGAAGGAGCGCAGCACGGCGTCGTTTAAGAACGTGCCGCCTTGCACGATAACTTTCGTTCCCACATCATGCGGGTCGCGGATTTTAATAACCTTGAACAGCGCGTTCTTGATAACGGAAAGTGCCAGACCAGCAGCGATGTCGCCGACCGTAGCGCCTTCTTTTTGCGCCTGCTTCACGCGGCTGTTCATGAACACGGTGCAGCGACTTCCCAGGTCAACGGGATGTTCTGCCGCAATGGCAGTCTTTGCGAAGTCGGCAACATCCAAATTCAGGCCGCTTGCGAAGCTCTCGATGAAGCTTCCGCAGCCCGAAGAGCATGCTTCGTTCAGCATGATGTGCTCGATAACGCCGTCTTTCACGCGCAGGCACTTCATGTCCTGGCCGCCAATGTCCAAAATGAACTCAACGCCCGGCAGCATTTCTTGGGCACCGCGCAAGTGCGCGACCGTCTCAATCTCGCCCGAATCGATGCGCAGAGCTTCCAGCAGCAGACCTTCGCCATAACCGGTCACGGTAGCATGACCGATGGTTACCAGCGGTTTTCCCTGCTCATCGCGCGGAAGCAACGAGTCCAACTCGTTGAGTGCTGCACGGGCGCAGCCCAAAACATCGCCTTTGTTGCTAACGTAACTCGACCACAAAATGCGCGCCTGGTCGTCGATAAGCACCGCCTTGAACGTGGTGGAGCCGGCGTCCAAACCCAGGTACGCAATACCGCGATAATCCGCCAAGTTCGCACGTGCAACGCGTTCCTTATCATGACGCGCCTTGAACTCCGCATAATCTGCTTCGTCGGCAAACAGCGGGGGCAGACGAACAACTTCGCTTCCCTGAATGTCGCCTAAGTTGCGTAAGCGCTCCAACACCTCGTTCAGCGTTTCGACCTGCGTGTTTTCATCCGCAGCACCCGCAATAGCGCAGCCGGAAGCCACGAACAAATGCGCATTTTCCGGCACAATGATATGTTCCTCGTCAAGCTCAAGCGTCTCGTAGAAACGTTCGCGCAGCTGCGGCAAATACTGCAGCGGACCGCCCAAGAACGCAACGTAGCCCCTGATAGGACGTCCACAGGCAAGACCAGAGATGGTCTGCGTCACCACCGATTGGAAAATGGAGGCGGCAATGTCTTCCTTCAGCGCACCCTCGTTCAGCAGCGGCTGCACGTCGGTTTTCGCGAAAACGCCGCAGCGGCTTGCAATGGGATAAATAGTGGTGTGGTTTGCGGCCAGCTCGTTCAAGCCGCCCGCATCAGTATCCAGAAGGCTTGCCATCTGATCGATGAACGCACCCGTACCGCCGGCGCACGTACCGTTCATGCGCTGCTCAATGCCGTTGTCGAAGTAGATGATCTTTGCGTCTTCGCCACCCAGCTCAATAGCAACGTCCGTTTTGGGAATAAACGTCTCAACTGCGGTTTTGCTGGCGATAACTTCCTGCACGAACTCAATGTTGAGCCATTGCGCCAAAAGCAGGCCGCCCGAACCGGTAATGGCAATGGTCAGCGGCAGCTCGCCGTATTCCGCGGCGGCTTCCTCGAGCACTTCCACGATGGTCGCGCGCACGTCCGCGTGGTGACGGCGATACACCGACCACAGAATTTCGTTCTGATCGTTCAAAATTGCAAGTTTGACGGTGGTTGAACCCACGTCAATGCCGATATGCATGTTTGTTGTGGCCATAAGGTCCTTTTCCTTGAACAGCCTGCTGAGCCAGCGCAACGAGAAGAAACTCCCCGCTGAACTTCTGTGTTTTGCGCAGGCGGCAACATTGGCACGCGAAAAGCCCTTTTCAGAGGTCTCCACCGCTGCCGCGCTGAAACTTTGCGCACCTGCTTGCAGGCATACTTTTCCATGTTCGCAACGCTTCATTATATCGGAAGAAGCCTGCGGAACACGCATCTGTCACCGCTCTGCTAACATTCCACAGAAAGGCGACTACGCGAAAGAGCAACAGGCCCCGTGGCGCAAAATCGGGCGTAGATTGAGACACGTGTCCCAATCTTGCTTTTGGGCGCAAAATATGCCTCTGACCTCTGTATACTGTAAGAAGTGATACGAGCATCGATTACAGAAAGAGGTGGGAAAGAATATGAAAAGACGAACTCCTTCCTATCAAAAGGCCACAAGCGTTTTCCTGTCGGCCATGCTGGCGCTGGGGCTTGCGCCCGCATCGGCCTTCGCGGCGGCTTCCGAGCCGACCCCCCCCCATCACTCTTGAGCCATTAGCAGCCGCCCTGGTGGCCGACGCCGCCCCCGATTCGCTGGCAGCGCCTTCCGCATCCGACCCAGTCGATACGCCAGCAGCGCCTTCTGCGCCTTCCACTTCCGCTCCTTCCGCACCCTTCGCAGCAGGCGAATCTGCGGCTGACCCGGCAGCCACCGCCCCCGCCGACGCCTCCCTGACTCCAGGCTGGACGCAATCGGGCACGTGCGAGTGGATGATTGACGCTGCCGGCAAGCTCACTATCCGCCCGCTGGGCAACGGCGCCTTGGGCGAATTAGGCGTTTCGTCGGGATATTTCCCCTGGTACGACCAGCGCAATTCCATCACGTCGGCGGTTGTGGAGCCGGGCGTGAGCACAAGCTGGTGCCAGGACATGTTCAGAGAATGCGAGAACATGGTCACCGCCGACCTTTCGGGGCTGAACACTCAAAACGTAGAGGGCATGAACCGCATGTTTTTCTTCTGCAAGGCTCTCAAATCGGTCAACCTGAGCGGCGTGACAACATCGAACGTAAAGGGAATGTCCCTGATGTTCGCCGGATGCTCTTCTCTTGAA
Organism: uncultured Eggerthellaceae bacterium; assembly: GCA_934623455.1. Taxonomy (GTDB): domain Bacteria; phylum Actinomycetota; class Coriobacteriia; order Coriobacteriales; family Eggerthellaceae; genus CAKUOV01. The sequence continues at coordinate 2,915 of CAKTVK010000080.1, forward strand.
TCTCTCGACCTTGCGAGCTTCGACACCTCTAGCGTAACGTACATGAATGGCATGTTTGAAGACTGCACATCGCTTACTTCGCTGGATTTGTCGTCTTTCGACACCTCAAAGGTCACGCTTATGACCAACATGTTTTGCGGATGCACAAAGCTCGCATCGGTGAATGTGACGTCCTTCAATACCGCAAACGTAACAAAAATGCTTGGCATGTTCGAAGACTGCACATCGCTCGAAGCCCTTGACTTATCAAGCTTTGTCATCTCCAATTCGACTAATATCCAGTTTCTCTTCCACAAGTGCGCGAAGCTTTCTCGACTGACATTGTCTGCGGGCCAGGACTTTACGCGCGCAAACCTTCGCGAAGCCGAATGGGCGGATAGCGTAGGCAACCTGTATAGCCAAACATACACTATGCTGTGCGCCAATCGCGACCGAGCCTCGGGCATTGAGACGTATGTCGTTCCGCGCCAACCGACGGATGGCTGGACACGCGTAGGTACCTGCGAGTGGATGATCGACGCCGCCGGCAAACTCACCGTGCGCCCGCTTGGCAACGCCACTTGGGGCAGTTTAGGCTTACCATCAGGTTTTTCTCCCTGGTACGATCAACGCGCCGCGATTACTTCCGTCGCTATAGAGCAGGGCGTGAACACAAGCTGGTGCCGAGATATGTTCAAAGATTGCCAGAACATGATTGCCGCCGACATCTCGGGGCTCAACACCGCTAAAGTCGAAGATATGGGTAGCATGTTCAGCGGCTGCAAGTTGCTAAAGACGTTGGATTTTGGTTCATTCGACTCCAAGAACGTCACGAATATGGGCTATATGTTCTCTGAATGCGAGTCGCTTGAATCTCTTGACCTGTCGAGCTTTGATACTGCGAATGTAACGAATATGCTTGCGATGTTTTCTAATTGCAAGTCGCTCAAAAGATTGGATTTAAGCTCTTTCGATACCTCGAATGTGACGAACATGAATAGCATGTTTTCGGATTGCGATGAACTTGAAGTTCTTGATTTGGATAGCTTTGACACCTCGAACGTGAGCATGGCTTCTTATATGTTTGCGCGGAATGCGAAGCTGCGCACCATCTACGTTTCCAGGGCGTTTGCCGTTCCCGCTTCCGCAGTGACAAACGATATGTTCAGCAATTGCACATCTTTAGTGGGCATCTTAGGAACCGCTTATGATGGGGCGCACACAGATGCAGCATACGCCCGTATTGATGGCGGCTTGTTGGCCCCGGGATATTTGGCCCTGAAAAACGGCGACGTGAATTGCAATGGACGGCTGAACGTGGTGGATGCGCAGCTTGCCTACGATATAGCGCTCGGCAAGCACACTGAGTTGCCCGAGTATGTGACTATGCGTTCCCGTGCCGACGTAACCGGCGCACCTGATGGCGGCTCCGACGGTAACGTAACCGCCAACGATGCGTTTGCCATTCAGTACGCCGCGCTGCACGGTTGGGGCATTTAACCGTTGCTGCCGGCGACGCAACTGGATTGCCTTTTCGGCCGGCAAGGGGAGCCACCGTCTGTTGCGCTCATACCACAACCCCTTGCCGGCGCCTTGCGCGCCCTTCCCTCACACCCGAAAGGAGGGCTTTTTGCGGGGCGATGATAAAAACGACCCTCTTTTCGGTGGATTTTCTTCTTCGCCGCCGCACTCCCTTGTTGACAAAAGGTGGGGTAATTTGTCAACACAAAGGGAGCTCGATTTCTCAAGCTCCCCTCCGAGTTAAATGTGATGCCGTTATGTGGTGTCGTTCGGCTTAGAAGAAGCGGCGCTTCTCCCACTCTTCGAAAACGACCGACGTGCGATCGTCGCCCACAATCAGGGCATTGCCGCGCTCGTTGAACATCAACGGGCACAGGATGAAGCCGCCCTTCTTGCCGTAATCCTCCATGCAGCGGATGGTCTCAGCACGAATCTCGTCCACGGTGGCGTCCACGCAGCCCGGACGTCCCGAAGAGTCCCAGCCGCCCTCGATGGTCAAACGGCCATGGAACTTCTCCTGAATGCCCTTCAGGTCGTTCATGGTCTGGGCAGAGTGCCAAATCTTGGTGCCGATCTCAACGTAGTCTTCCAGCAGGTCCTCGCACTTGCCGCAGGTGTGCTCGCCGAAGATGACGCCGCGGTCGGTGATGGCCTTGGCCAGGCGCTCGTGGCACGGCTTGATGACTTCGCGGTACGTCGTGGGAGAGATGAACAGGTTGTTCGCGGTGGCAATGTCGTCGAAGTTGTAGTAGATGTCAAGGTCGTACGCGTCAATAAGCTTGTTGGCAATCTCGATCTTGTGATCGGTGATGGCCTCCATGAACGCGCGGCTTTCCTCGGGGTCTTCCGCCATGGCGATCAGGGCGTTCTCGAAGCCCATGTAGGCGGCCAAGCGCTCGTAGCAACCGCAGGTGGAGTAGAAAGCAATGGCCTTCTGCGTGCGGTCAACGTTCTTCATTTCGGCTTCAGCCGCGGCCTTGAAGTCAATCTGGCTGATGTCCGGGATTTTCACGACGTCGCGCCAGTTCTCGATGTCGTCCAGCAGCGGCGGCACGGTGGTATCGTGCATGGCGCCGGCCGGCGTGATGACCCAGCGGATGCCGTACGGGTCGGGACCGTTCTGGCGCGGCTGCTCCAGGTACTGCAACAGCGGCAAACCGCAAGTGTAAATGCACTCGCCGGTGAACGGCATGTACTCAGGATTGCCAAAGTTGATGGTTTCGAGCAGGTTCTCACGTGGTGTAAGCATGGATTAAACCCCCTAAATAGAAAGTAACGGCTCCCCCAAGAGCCTTTCGAATGGATTGCCCGCCGTCCTGGTTCCTCCCTCCAAAGCAGCGGAAATCCCTATGAACCCATGATAAGCCCTCAGAAGAAGGAAAGGAATAGACAGACCCCTTCACTTGTCAAGTACTGATTTTCATTTTTGCGCTTTTATCCAACTTGCTTTACAATTGGTAGGCGAAAGTAAAGCATGGATAGACAATCATGCGCAAGAATGAATTATTCCCCAAAAAGACACGACGATGTAGAGCGCTTGTCAACATTGCTTGACAGATAATGTGCTGGCTTGGATAATGCCTTATAAATAAAGAATTATTAGACTTGACAACCGATTGGATGCTTATGTCTGTTGAACGAATCGGCTTCGAAACGAAAGCGCAAATTTTCTCGGCCCTTAAGCATCTCGTGGAAAACGGGTGTCCCTCGAAATCGGTGTCGGTAACCGATATCTGCAAAGAGGCCGGCGTCTCGCGACAGACGTTTTACAACCACTTCAAAGACAAGTATGCCGTGACCCAGTGGTTCTTCGATTTAGTGTCTAACCGCTACCTGCACGAAGCGGGACGGTCGCTGAGCTATTACGAGGCGAACCTCTTCACGAATCGCATATTCGCATCGAACTTGACCATGGTTTCCGCGCTTCTGAAAGAAAACGGCTACCAGGCTTTGGGCGCGTACGCATACCGAGGCCGCAAGGAAGAGCTTGTGCGCACCATTACCCAGTACAAAGGCCTTGAAATAACGCGTGACCTGGAGCTTATCTTGGATTACCACGTTACCGCCGAAACATCCCTAGTAGGACAATGGATCAAAGATGGCGCGCCGGAGTCACCCGAACGCTTCGCCGAGATTCAGGAAGAATGCGTTCCGCGCAAGCTCTACGAGATCATAGGCAAGCCCACCCCCGGCTGCGATCGCCCCGTGGAATCCATGCTCCAATTCGTGCTTTGGAACCTTGAGGCGTAAGTTCGCGTAAGCTTATTTGTTGACAAATTACCCCACCTTTTGTCAACATTTTCCGGCAAAGGCGCTGGTGAAGGGGCTGGCGAAGGGTCCGGCGATGCAGCCGGCCGAAGACACGCGGCTGAGGCGGGCCGGGACGCTGGCGAAGGCGGCGAAGGACCCGGCAGCACGACAGGCGAAGACACACAGCTAGGCCGAAAGACGAGGCACGGAGGCACCTATGGAGCAGCCAGATCATCGAAACGAGCGGCGCGACAGGCGCGAACGCCAGCCGCAACAAGAACGCGTGCAGCATGCTGCGCCCGCAAGGCGAACGGCGTCCGGTACTCGCCGCGCTTCCGGCGCGCAGGCATCCAGCGCGCGACCCCCTGCCCACAATGGCGCCGCTGGCACCCGCGCTTCCGGCGCGCAGGCGTCCCCCACTCGCCGGTCCGCGACCGCTCCCGCCGACACGCGCAGCAGCGCCCACTCAAGCCGTGCGCAAAGCCCCGTCGCAGCGTCCCCCGCTCGCCGGTCCGCCGCCGCCGAAACTCCTGCCGGGTCCGCCGCCAGTCGCAGCATCGCGCCCGTTGCCGTTGCGATAATCGCATTCGCGCTGGTCATTGTAGGTTTGTCATGTGCCGTGCGCAGCTGCTCCGCCGAAAACGAAGCAGCGCCGGGCGCTTCCGCAATCGCCGCGCAAACCACAAGCACGGTAAGCTTCGTAGCCGTGGGCGATAACCTGCCCGAAACCGTACTCGCCGAATACGCGTGGGCGCTGGGCGGCGACCACTACGGCTTCCGCCCGATTTACGAGTTTGTGGAGCCCGCCATTGCCGCCGCGGACATTGCGTACGTGAAGCAGGAAGTGCACCTGGATGACAGCATTGGGCCGCACGGCTATCCGTCGTTCAACGCGCCCGAAAGCCTGGCCGACGATCTGATTTCCGTGGGATTCGACGTTATTGGATCGGCAAGCAACCACATTTATGACTGGGGCTATTTTGGGGCATGTGCGCGCAATCGCGAGGTCTGGAACAGCAAAAACGTGGTATTTGCAGGCAGCAACTTAAACGCCGAGGAAGCCGAAACCATTGCAACGTTCGAGAAGGGCGGCATTCGTTTCGCGTTTCTGGATTACACGTACGGCGTGAACGGCTACAGCCCCAGCGACCTTGATTGGTGGGAAGTCAATTTCATAAGCGAAGACCGCCTTGAACGCGACGTTACGCGCGCCCACGAGCTGGCCGATGTAGTGATTGTGGCCATGCATTGGGGAACGGAAAACTTCACAGGAATCGACGATTACCAGGCAAAATACGCGCAGCTTTTGGCGGATTTGAACGTGGATTTGATCTTAGGGTCGCACCCGCACGTCATTGGCCCAGTGGAATGGCTCACCGGCACAGACGGACACCAGACCCTGGTGGCTTACAGCCTGGGAAACTTCCTGAGTCGTCACGAAGCGCCCGATGCCTATAACGAGCTCGAAGGCATGCTGAGCTGCGATTTCGTACGTCGGAGCAGCACCGTGACCATCGAAAACGCCACGTGGATGCCGCTAGTGAATCATACCGATTGGGAGAATTATTACTTCCGCGTGATTCCCCTGGGCAGCTACACGAATGAGCTGGCGGCAAACGGAGTTGCCATGAGCCAGCTTGACAATGCCGTGGAGTGGGTGCGCACCACAAGCCGTGAAATTGTGGGCGACCAGATTGCGTTCGCCGACTAGTTACGTACTACAATGTAAGAACTACGATAATACGGTAATCACAACGTAAAAGACGCACGACAGTACCCGAAAACGACGAAACGAAAAAACGACGAAAGCGAACCGCCATGCAAATCACACCAGCAGAGATTTCCGAAACCCTGAACATGGTCAACAAGCAAAACCTGGACATTCGCACCATCACGCTGGGACTTTCCCTGCGCAGCTGCGGCGACAGCAGCGTGGATGCCATGTCCCGCAAGGTGTACGACCGCATGACCAGCGCTGCGGAAAACTTGGTTCCCGTGGCCGAGCAGCTTGAACGCGAATTCGGCATTCCCATTGTCAACAAGCGCATCTCCGTAACGCCCATTGCCGAGATCAGCGCGGCGGTGCAAGAGCACGACCTGTCCCCCATTGCGCAGGCTATGGAT
>CAKTVK010000081.1 GCA_934623455.1 uncultured Eggerthellaceae bacterium
CATTTCCGCAGGCCGGATGGCAGATTGGGCGGCGTGCGGCGCGCCGTCGGCCGCGAATTAATCAGCGTTTCCCTAGACCACGACCGCGCCCGCAAGCTGCACGGCGCAAAGCACGCGTGAGGAAGAGCTATGGCAACCGACTTCATATCACTTTTCGCGGCAGCGCTCATTGCGGCGCTGTCCCCCATTATCGCGCGCTTGGTGCCGCGCGGCCTGGTACCGGAAACCGTCATCTTGCTGCTTGCCGGTGCCCTTTTGGGACCATACATGGCAGGCGTCATCCAAACCACGGATTCTATCGAGATGCTCGCCGATCTAGGCCTGGCGTTTCTGTTCTTGCTTGCCGGCTACGAAATCAACCCACGCAGCCTTTCGGGCTCGCAAGGCAAAAAAGGCCTTGCCACCTGGGCTGTTAGCATCTTTATGGCGTTCGCGGCAGTCGCGCTGGCAACAGAGCTCGCGCCCACCTCTACCGAGGGCATTGCCGTGGCCATTGCTCTGACCACCACCGCGCTGGGCACGCTCATGCCCATCCTGAAAGAACGCCAGCTCGAAGGCACCACGGTCGGCGACGCCATTTTGTCCTTCGGCACCTGGGGCGAGCTGTGCCCCGTTATTGCCATGGCGCTGCTGCTGTCATCGCGCAGCGAGTGGAAAACCATCGTCATCTTGCTGGGATTCATCGCGCTTTGCATCATCATGGCGGTCATCCCCGCAAAAGCGCGACGCGCCGGCCATCGCGTATACAGGTTCCTTGCGCGCAAGCGAAACACCACGTCGCAGACGTTCGTGCGCGTTGTGGTAGTGCTGCTCATTGGGCTGGTGACCGTCTCGGCCGTCTTCGGCCTGGACATTGTGCTGGGCGCATTCGCCGCCGGCTTCGTGCTGCGCTACGTTATCCCCGAGGGCGACCACGAGCTGGAATCAAAGCTCGATGCCATTGGCTACGGCTTCCTGATCCCCGTGTTCTTCGTGGTGTCCGGCGCCAAAATCAACCTTGCCGGCGTGGGTGAACAACCGCTGCTGCTCATCGCGTTCATCGCTGCGCTGCTGGTCATCCGCACGCTGCCCATTATTGTGGCGCTTTCGCTGGGGAAGGACCGCCAGCTGCTCTCCATCCACAATCGCGTTACCGTGGCGCTGTACTGCACCACTGCGCTGCCCATTATTGTTGCCGTGACCAGCGTTGCCGTGAAGTCGGGAGCCATGAGCCAGGAGCTTGCCGGCGTATTGGTGGCCGCGGGCGCCATCACCGTGTTCCTTATGCCGCTTCTTGCGTCGCTCACCTACCGCGTGGTGGACGTGCACCCCGTGGAGGCCGCGCACGAAATTGCCGCGCACCCGCACGATGCGCGCACTATTTTGCATGAGCACTTGGAGCTGGGACGCATGCTTGCCATGCAGGAAATCGCGGCCCGCCACGCTGCGCGCGAGGCAGCAGCAACGCATCAAGACCCCAGCTGGGAAGACCTTGCGTTTACTCTGCAGCGCGAGTCCGAGCGCAAACGAGCGCTTGAGCAGGCCATCGACTTCGCACGTCAACAAGCAGCCGCCAAAAAGAACACGCGAAATCATTTCAGCGAAGAAGAAGACGCAAGCGAAGGCCTCTCGGTTGTCGACATCGCGAAAGAAACCGATGCCATTCGTCGCCACATTGCAACGCGCGCCGTGCGCGAGTACCATCATCGCATGGAGGAATTGGGGCGTGCCGCAGAGCATGCTATCAAGAAAGATGACTCTGAACAGGAGAAATAAGAAGACGTCGGCGCCGCGGTATTGCAAGCGTCGAAATAACTGCGTAGGATAGGCAATCGGACCTTTCTCGGGTGCGTTTCAGGGGTTCTCCTATTTCCGATGATACGCCGATTGGCGCCCATCTTTAATCCAAGCCTCTTTCGGAAGGGGTCTTTTCGGTCCTTGCTTCATTTCCGAAAAGATAAACCACCGCGTACGCGAGTTCGGATCTCCGGGAATCCCTTGGGACCCTCTCAGGTCCTTTGAGAGGGCATGTTGTCGTTTTTTTTCGTCCCAATGTGCAAAATATTTCTGTTCGGGGCACCTTGGGAAGCATTTACGGCCCAAGTGACACTGCTTAAGCTAATGCGGACCTGCAAAAGCCCAGGTCGCGAATTGCAGGCAACAGATGAATGCTGATTAAAGTCTCTTCCACCTACCCCGAACTGGAATATTTTGCACATCGGGATTGATTTTTTGACAAGATGACCGCGATTCAACGCTTTCCAAGAAAGGCAAGGTTGCGAAAAGGGTGCTGTCGGAGCGATTTTGCATCATCGATCATCCTCGTCGAACTTTTAGACGCGACCGGAATTCTCCATCGCTGCGTTTTGACCCATAACCCCAGTTTTACAACAACATGCCGGGGTCAATGCCCGCGCTGAGCATGCAAACGACAGCAAAGCGATACGAAGACAACCTGGGCGCCTAACGTACTTCGCTCAGCACGCCGTCTTCCACGTGAAGGCGCATGGTGGCGAATTCGCGCGCTTTCGCGCGGTGCGCCGCAACAAAAACCGTTTTACCAGGTAGCTGCGCTATATTCGCAAGCACCGCAGCTTCAGTGGCGTTATCGAGTGCGCTCGTAACCTCATCGAGCACCATAATGGGCGCACCCGAACACACCGCGCGCGCAATAGCCAAACGCTGCAGCTGACCTTGGGAAAGCCCTTGCCCGTGTTCGCCGATCATCGTACCAAGCCCCTGCGGAAGCTCTTCCACAAAATCCCACGCGCACGCTATCTCGCATGCACGTTTCACCTGGTCATCGGTTGCATTGGGAGCCGCAAACGCCACGTTTTCGCGCACAGTTCCCGCAAACAGGAAGTTATCCTGCGGCACGTAGGCGAACACCCCGGGCGGCACTTGAGAAGCGGTGGCACACGTGCCGTCAGCAAGCTCGTAAGCGAAACCGTCCGCGTCATACGCGCCCAGCACCAGCTTGAACAACGTGGACTTTCCCGAGCCGGAAGGGCCTTCGATCACCACGAAGGAACCCTTAGGGATAAATACGTCATCGCAGGTCAATCCAGCGGAATCATCCTTAGCAGAAACGCTCGCACCCGCGACGGCGCCGCCCGTTGCGCCACCAGCGGCAGCAGCAGCAACGTCGTCAGCAATGCCGCAATCCGCAGCGTCAGCCGTGACACCGACAGCACCGCAATTCATCGCAACATTTGCGGAAGCGTCCGCCGCGACACCAGTCGCATCATCCGCGACCGCCTCCAGGGCATCGGCGCCAGTACCCGCAGTACCCGCAATCACACAGACGATGCCTTCGCCGCCCGCGCCGCCGCCCGCAGCATCCTCATCGCCCGTCGCGCCGCCGGCCGCACACTCTTCCCCATCGTCGTAGGAAAACGCCAGATCGTTCAGGCGCACGCCCGAAAACCGCTCGTAGAACTCCGCGGCCGTCCCTGGCAGGCAATCCTGTGCTTGCGGCAAATTTGCGACCTCCATCAGGCGCTCCGCCGAAGCAAGCGACTGATACAGCTGCGGCAGCATGCCTGACAAGCTGGAAACCGGTGCCTGAATGCGCGCCACCAGCTGCAGCACCGCCATAAGCGTGCCGTAGCTCATGGTGCCGTGCAGCAGCTCAAACGCGCACCACGTGAGCGCCACGGCGTACAGCGCGTTGAAGAAAAACGAGAAGCTGGCGTTGGCAGCAATGGAATACCCGCGGCGACGCATCTGCGCGGCAAAATGCTCCTCTTGCAGCTTGTCGGCACGCGCGCTTGTGGCAGGTTGCGCGCCAAACGAGCGGATAACCAGCTGATGCTCAAGCGCCTCCTGCAGAAATACGCGCACGGCGCCTTCCTTTTCCTGCACTGTTTTGTGCAGCGCCTTCAGCCGCCCGCGCAATGTGCGCGCCAGCGCAAACGACAGCAGGGCCGCCGCCGCGAACAGCGCCACCATGGGTGGGCTGATCAGCGCCAACACCGCAATGGCGAAAATGAGCTGCATGAACATGGACACGAAGCTCGGGATAATGGTCGCCACGCCGTTTGATACGACTTGCACGTCGGAAAACATGCGGTTGGAAAGCTCGCCGGAATGGAAGCGCAAAACGCTGCCGTACCGCGCGGAAAAAATGCTGTCGAGCATCGATTTGCGCAGCTCAAGGGCGAAGCGCGCGCGAATACGCTCCTGCATGCTGTTGATAGCCAGGCGCAAAACCAGCTGCGCGACAATAACGCTGGCAAGACCCGCCGCGCTTGCCAGCAAGCCGTCAACGTTGCCTGCCACCGCTTGGTCAATAACAGCACGGCACGCCAACGCGAATCCCACCAACACCGCCGCTTGCAACGTACACAGCAGCGACAACGCCACAATGCGCCCGTGCTGCGCCCTCGATTGCGCAAACAGCCATGCATATGTAACCTTGTCGCGATTGCGTTCGGCGGACGTGCGACAGCTCATCGTTTCCGCCCCGCTTCGCGCTTGGTGTTGCCAGCGCTGCCGTTAGCCGCTGCAACGCCATCAACCGCGCCGCCCACCGCGACATCATCTGCACCTTTGCATTTGCGCAGGCCACAAGCCGAAAGCACGCGTTTACCCGCATGCCTTACCGCAGCACTTGCACCTTTGCACACCCTGCGAACGGGAAACAGCGCCACCCACAGCTTCGAGTACACGTGATACCCGCGCGACGTTTCGCAATCAATGCGATGCCCGTCGCGATAGAAGCCACTCAGCACGCCCAGCACGTTATCGCGCGGAACATATTCCAGCGTCACGCAATTATCTCCGCAGATCACATAGCCTTTTTCGGAGCCGTTTTCGTAGCGCCCCACCACGCGATGCAGCACATACTTCTCGCCGCGACGATACAGCGCCACGTCGTAGCGACGCAGCTCGCGCGCCGCCGGCACCACCATCATCACGTCGTGACGGTTGCGCAGCATCGGCCACATGGAAACGCCCACAGGCGGCCCCAGGTAGAAGCCCTCGGCTGCCAGCACGTCCTCGATCTTGCGCGGCTCGAAAGCAGGCGAAGGGTCCGGCGCCGCAGCGCAGTCAAGGGAAGATCCCGATGCGACAAAGGCAACAGGCGAAGGGACCGACGCGGCTGGCGCGCCCGCGCCAGCATCGGCAGCTGCACCCGCGCCTGCGCTGGCGCCCGCACCCGCCTCATCTGCGTATATGTCCTTCTCGTCCGTCATGAATCCATTGCCGCCAGGCATCCAGCCGTCAGGCGTCTACTCGTCCAGCAGATCGGCGTCGCGCAGCTTGCCCAAAAACGCCGCAACATCGGCGCGTGCCATATCATCTGCAACCACATATTCCGCAAGCAAGGCCTGGACCAGCGCATCTTCTGTTGCATGCGCGCCAAGCTGATTCCACAGAAACGCGCCCGTATCGTTCAGGCGAATCATGCAATGACGATTCATGCTGGCCTGACCCACCGGCACCACCACGTATTGCGTGCCCACTTTATTCACGATGAACCCGTCTTTGATTTTCATGTCACAATCTTTCGTTTCGATGCAATTATTCGTTCTCATTATCGCACAGCGTCATCTGAAACGCCGCGTCAAAGGCAGCGCGGGTCGGCGTGCAGCGCAGCACATAAAACGGCACGCAAGTCACCAGCTTATCCAGCAAATCAAGCTGCCGAACAGCCAAAATAGGATCTTTTGGCAGCAGAATCTGATTCATCATGCGGTTGATTATTTCGCCGTCGTCCTCCAAGCGCCTCAAGCAATCCCGCTCGCCCGGCTCGCAACGCTCAATAAAGCACACCGCGCGAAGAGGCACGCTCGCATTCTGCCCCCAGCTCTCTTTGCCGCAATACGGCGTGCCATACGCAAGAAACGCGCCCGAACCAGCAGCAGCACCGGCACCTTCCCCGCCGCACCAGCGTAGAATGGGCTTGTCGCCGTTCACCACCATCACGCGGTCGCCCAACGCGTGCATCCACTGCGCAACATGCGTGCTTTTACCCGTGCCGCTTTTCGCCGCAAACGCGTAGCCGCGGCCCGCATACGAAACAACCGCCGCATGAAACAAAAATGCGTCGTAGTCCAACAGGCGCGTACACATCTTGCGATAGAGCGCCAACGATTCGCAATACGCGGGCGAAAAGGCGTCTTCGTCGTTGTTTTCGGCTGCGATTTCCTCGGGAGTAGCCGATACCGAAAAAGCACATTCATCAGGAGAAACGTCAACAATATAGTCCGCGCACAGCCGCTCGGTGAACGCATAGCGGTTCTCTACGGCAACAAGAACCCCGGCTATTTGAACACAGAACATAAACGACGCTCCTTGAGAAGCCCACGACGAACACAGAGAAGTAACGGCAATCATAACAACGCGCAAATTGCACCGTTTTTAGGCATTTTTCGCATCCCGATTGCCATTGTTTTATTATAAGCGTACGAACGACACGCGCGACCGACTATCAGGCGCGCAAGCAATTTCCACGCACTTCCCTGTGCACCGTGGCGAAACAAAGCGGGAACGCGCCGTGAAACCTCCGAGCGTGCGCTCCCCCGTGCGCCACAGCTAAGCAACGAAAGGACGAATCTTGGAGCTTTCCGCCGCCGAAGAGTACACGCTTAAGATCATCGCTGCCGAAAGCGCCTTTCAACAAGCTGCTGGCGAAGGGACTGGGGATGCACCCGCGCCTGCCCCCGAACGGGCATTCGGGCCTGCAGCCGAGCCCGAGCAAGAGCTCGCACCCGCGCCCGCAGCCGCAGATAACGCACCTGCGCCCCTCGCACTCCCCAACGGCCTATGGCCCGCTGTACGCGCAGAACTCGTGGCACAATCGGTTGTCGGCTACCCTGCGAATGCCGTTGAATCGCTTGCTCTACCCGCCGCTGACCAGGAAGAATACCTTGCGCGCGTAGGAAAAAACCTGTCAAGCTGGTACCGCCTTATGATGACGCAAGACCGCGTGTTTTCCGCATTTCGCCAGGCAGACATTCCCGTTGTCGTGCTGAAAGGCGCGGCGGCGGCGGTGAATTACCCGCAGCCGAACGGGCGCAGCATGGGGGATATCGACCTTATTGTGCCGCCCGAGTACTTTGACCAGGCGTTTTCGCTTCTGGAACGCCTCGGTTGGGTAAACGACACGTCGCTTGAGATCAACCCACGTCATGCGGGCTTCAAGAAAGCAGACTGCCCCGAAATCGAGCTGCACCGCTTCTTCAGCACCTGCACAAACAAGCAGCAAGCGCACTACCTTGACCAGGCTATATATAACGCTATCCCGCGTGCTACCTGGGAAGATGTCGCCGGTTTCACCGTGCCTGTATTGCCGCCGTTCGAAAACGGACTGGTGCTGCTGGCGCACGTCAACCAGCATTTAGGGTCGGGGCTGGGACTTCGTCAAATTCTGGATTGGCAGATGTTCGTTGCCGCGCACCTGACCGATGAGCTGTGGGAAGCCGGGTTCCAGCACGCCGCGCAGCAAATCGGCATGGAGAAGCTCGCCATTACCACCACGTGGCTTTGTCGCTCTTACCTGGGGCTTCAAACTTCGGCAACATGGTTTGAGCACGCCGATGCACAACTCGCAGACGACCTGCTACTCTATATCATGCACAAGGGAAATATGGGGCGCAAAGTGGAGCGCGGCGCGCAAAACACCCGCACGGTGCTGCACAACTTCCGCAGCCCCGCGGCGCTGGTGCGTTACCTGTACGACGGCGGACGCGTCCACTGGGCGCCGGCACGCAAACACGCGTGGCTCGCCCCAGCCGCGTGCCTCTATCAAGTGGGACACATCGTGCGCAAGGGACTCGCGCGCAACGTGAAAGTAAGCGACCTTGCCAACGATGCCCGCTGTGCGCAAGAGGACGTTGACCTGCTCAAACGCCTTGAAGTCACACGAATGTAGGAAAGCGAAGGTCGGGGGAGGTTCTTTATGTTGAATAAGGAAATACCCTGCGACGACTGCAAAATCAACCCTTCAGTGGCTTTTCCGTATCGGTTTCAGTTTTGTTCCGCGAATGCAAATCCAGTTTTGCGGTTGAACTGTTCAACATAAAGAACTGGTTTTCCGCTGAATTATTTGCTCGGTGTGCGCAGGTTTTACCGCGGCTTGCTTGCTCATTGCTGACGCGCGGGTGTCTCTCCATAGTGCCAGGTCAGAAGGGTGCGATTATTCAGCTACAGAAAATGCAAAGGCCCGCGCCACCAGACGCGGGCCTTGCTTTGCCGATGATGGAGTTGGGTTCTCGGCTGCGCCTGCGGTGACCAGAAGCACGTCGAACCGGAATCGGCGTCCCGAGCCGATGCGGCTCAGCGGTTTCTCTTTCGCCATAGCCATAAGCAGGCGGCGGCACATGCCGCCACAACAACGATGCCAAGAGTCACCCAAAACCAGGGAAAGCTTGCGCCCTGCTCTTGCTCGGTCGAGCTGTCCAGCTGGGAAACCTGCTCACCTCCTGACTCAGAAGCAGCATCGGCGGGGTCCACCGCGTCGTCGCCAGTGTTGGATGCGGCACCAGCGCCTGCAGCGGCGGCACTGCCTGAAGTGGCTGAGCCGTCCGCGTCGACGGTGGCCTCATCGATGCTGGTTGATGAGGCAGAGTCGCCGACCGATCCGCTTCCAGTGGAATCGCCTTCGCCGATCGACGCACCGCCGCCGGCGACGTTTGACCGATAGTTCACCGTAATGCCGGCAGCAAAGGCCCCTTCTTCCACAGTAGTGATGGTATCCGGCAGGTTTACCTTTTTGACGCTGTCGTTGTGAGCAAACGCACCTGCGGCGATGGTGTTCACAGG
>CAKTVK010000082.1 GCA_934623455.1 uncultured Eggerthellaceae bacterium
ACCCGAGGTGCGCAGGGTGCCTCGGGTTTTCGAATGCTCAAAATGTTGACAAAAGGTGGGGTAATTTGTCAACAAAAACGAAGGCGACCCCGGGAGTCGGTCAGCCCGAGGTCGCCTTAGGAAAGGAAGGACCACCAACAGGGAAAGAAGATCCCCTGTCGGCAATCTTATGCCCAGGCTCCGTAATGCACGAAGCGCTGGATGGCGAACGCGTCAACCGCGTCGATGGCGTCGTCGCCGTTGACGTTGGCGGTCCACAGCAGGGTCGCGCGCGTCCAGCCGGCGGGAAGCGCCAGCGCGGCGTAGCCCTCGCCGTAGGCGCCGGTCGCCATGTCGTAGACCACTTGCGCGTCCACGATGTTCACGCGGCCGTTGCCGTTCGCGTCGCCCAGCGTGGCATCCGCCAGCACGTCGATCGCGGCAACGCCGCCCACGGTCGCCTGGTAATCCAGGGAGTCGCCCGCGATGGCAGCGGTGGCGTCCTTCACGCCGATGGTCGCGGCGTCTGCGCCTTCAAAGCCTTCAGATTCAGATTCAGATTCAGCTGGCCCCCGGCGGCACCCACGACTTCCGCGCCGCGAGGCCCAACGAGAAGTGGGTCACCGACGTCACCCAGTTCTCGCTGCCCGACGACGGCAGGAGGGTGTACCTGTCGCCCGTGGTGGACCTGTTCGACACCAAGCCGGTGGGCTGGTCGATAGCGACGAGCCCCACCGCCGAGTTCGCGAACGCATCGCTCGCCATCGCCTGCGGCACCCTCGCCGAGGGGGAGCACCCGATCCTCCACAGCGACGGCGGATGCCATTACCGCTGGGACGGGTGGAAGGCCATATGCGCCGAGAACGGCGTGACGCGGTCGATGTCGCGCAAGGGCACCAGCCCGGACAACGCGGCCATGGAGGGGTTCTTCGGGAGGCTGAAGAACGAGTTCTTCTACGGCAGGGACTGGTCGGGATACGGGGCCGAGGAGTTCATCGCGCTCCTCGACGGCTGGCT
Organism: uncultured Eggerthellaceae bacterium; assembly: GCA_934623455.1. Taxonomy (GTDB): domain Bacteria; phylum Actinomycetota; class Coriobacteriia; order Coriobacteriales; family Eggerthellaceae; genus CAKUOV01. Next base: position 997 of record CAKTVK010000082.1, read on the forward strand.
GCGCCGATACAGCACCACGAGGCTGAAGGCGTTCAGGGTTGGCGGCAGAACGGTCTACGACACGATCGACCACAGGAGGAAGCTGCTGGGATACGCGGCGTAGGAAAGGCGTCCAGGAAATCGTCCGCACCCCCTCGAAGACGCGGATAGGACGGCGTCAGATCCTTCGGGCGCATCGGGCGCGGCATAAGACCAGGTCGCAAGGATCGCTTGACGGCTTCAAGCCCCGGCAGAGCCCTCCCCACCCTGCCCCGAACCGTCGATTTTGTCGTTTCCCGGCAGAAAAAACGACAACATGCCGCCGGCGGGTCGGGATGAGCCCGCAGCGAACTTGCCCCAGCGGCGCCAGCCGCGTTGAAACCCCAGCACACCGCAACATGGCACAAGAAAACCCGAGGTGCGCAGGGTGCCTCGGGTTTTCGAATGCTCAAAATGTTGACAAAAGGTGGGGTAATTTGTCAACAAAACACGTTAAAGGCCCTTCGCAATTTCATCGGCAGCGCGCAGGGCTTCAATGCCTTCTTTATAATCGGCCTGAATAGCAGCGAGCTTCGCGGCTGCATCAGCGGCACTTGCTCCCCCATCGAGTCGATACGCAGCATAAGCGCGCAACGTTTCTGCCAGATTCTTTGAAGCGCCTGCGTATTTCGCTTGCACTTCCTCAAGTCCTTCAGGAACGGTGAGCTTCTCAATCTCGGCCACCTGGGCATCCACCTTGTCAAGCGCCGCATAGACAGCGGTCGCATCCGTTGCCGCGACTGCCTCCTTCACGTCTTCCATTTGCACATCGATCGTGGAAAACGCCTGATGAACCGAAGCCATATACGCACTCGCAGGCGTTGCAGACGACGCTGCCGACGAATCTGTCTGCGAAGACGCGGTCATGCATCCCGTGGCAAGTACACCCGTCAATGCAAGTCCGCAGATAATGCATGCGCCTTTTCTCATATTCATAGCTGTATTGTCTCCTTTTGAACGTTTTGGTGCATTTTAGAACAAACTCTGCACTGCCCACAGGCGCATCGCGGAATCATCACCAAAGCGTTTCCTTTACTGCGCAGGCGGCGCGAAAACAGGGGCGGCAAAGCGACAGCGCGCGACCACCGCAAGCGCAAAGCGTCAATTGAGCAGCGAGCATACGCGGCACTTACCCGGCAACCGACACGCCTTCCCCGTCATCATCGCCGGGGTCATCGGCCACAGGCGCACCGCCTTCGTTGTCCTGACCACTGGGCTCGCCCGAACCAGACCCACCCGGATCAGGCGTTGGAGTCGGATCGGTACCCGAGCCCGGGTCGGGTGTAGGCTCAACCGGATCGGTTTTTCCCGGATCGGGCTTTGCGGGGTCGGTTGTACCCGGCTTTGTAGGGTCGGCCTTTCCCTTCTCGGGACCCTTCGAAATCACCACCACAACCATGCCATCTTCCGAGGATTGGCTGATCACCGACCCTGCTGGCACCGTGTCGCTATACGCCTCGCGGTATACCACCGTGTGGCCCGAAAGCAGCGCACGCGCCTCTTCCTCGGTCATGCCCGTGGTGTCCTTCGGCTCGGGAAGCGAGCTGGTCAGCGTAAGGTCAAGGTCGGCGTTCTTGAACTTCTTCGTATACGTGGGCGCCGCCACCTTGGGGAATTCCTGAACCGAGCGGCCCTCCATATAAGCGTTCATGAACGTGGCGAAGGCGCTGCAGACCGAAATTGAACTGGGGATTTGCGCTACATTCGAAGGGTCGCCCATCCAAAGAGCAACCGACATCTGGGGCGTAATGCCACAAAACCAACTGTCCTTGTAGTTCTCGGACGTGCCCGTTTTGCCAGCAACAACTTGCCCGCTGGAAAGCGCGGCATCGCGGCCCGTGCCCTCGTAGCTTTCAACCACCAGGCGCATAACGTCAATCGCAGCACCAGCAATTTCCTGATTGAGCACGCGCGTACCCTGGGGATTCGTGTTGTCAATCACCAAGTTGCCCTTATAATCGTAGGCCTCCTGAATGCAAACGGGCTCGTAATAAATACCGCCACTCGCAATGGTTGCATACGCGCTGGCCATTTCAAGCGGAGTCACTGAACTCGTGCCCAGTGTGAGCGCCGGCACCGCCGAAAGCTGCGACGTAATACCCAGGCGATGCGCCAACTCAACTACTTTTTCGGGTCCGATTGCGCTGATCAAGCGCGCAAAACCTGTGTTCGATGACACGGCGAAGGCACGCGCAATTGAGCGGTCGCCGTAATTGATGCCGTAGATGTTCTCTACGCTCCAGTCCTTGATTTTCACGCGCGATGTGCAGCGGACAGTGGTCTCGGGGCTAATACCCTGCTCAAGCGCCGAAACCAGCGTGAACGTCTTGAACGACGAACCCGCCTGACGCGCGCCTTGCGTGGCCAAGTTATACTGGTTTTCGTTGTAATCCTTGCCGCCCACCAGCGCTTTTACGTAGCCGGTGCTTGGATCGATAGCCACCAGCGCCACTGAAAACGCATCGGAGACCTGGCTTTCCTTTGCGGCCGCAGCGGCTTCCGCGTATTCCTGAATCTCGGGATCAAGCGTAGTGTACACGGTCATGCCGCCCTGGAAAATATCGACAGTAGACAGGTCGTAGGAGTCGTAGAGCTGCTGGCGCACGTAACTGGCAAAATACGGGTATTTCTCCATGCCTTGCTGGGAATTCCACGAGACCTCAAGCTCAATGGGTTGCGCCTTCGCCTCTTCGGCTTGCTCTTGCGTGATATAGTTGCATTCCGCCATACGATCAAGCACCACGTTGCGACGGGCAAGCGCGTGATCAGGGTAATCGATGGGATTGTTGTACACGGGCGACTGCGGAATGCCCGCCAGAAGCGCGGCCTGAACCAGCGTAAGCTCACTTGCCGATTTGGAGAAGTAGCGCTGCGAAGCGGCCTCGATACCATTTGCGCCCCGCCCGTAATTGATGGTGTTCAAATACAGCAGCAGGATTTCGTCTTTCGTGAACAGGCCTTCCATCTTGAACGCGGCATACGCTTCGCGCACCTTGCGCTTGATGGTCATTTCGGTCATTTCATCAGCCAAAACAGTGTTGCGCACCAGCTGCTGAGTGATAGTGGACGCACCCGAAAAACCCTTTCCCGTAAGGTTGCCCATCACAGCGCGCACAATGCTTATGGGATCAACGCCGCCATGCGAGTAAAAGCGCTGGTCCTCCACAGCAATGGCGCCTTGTTCAACGTAATCAGCAACATCATCAAGCGAAGCGAGCGGAATACGATATTCCATTTGGAAACGCGCGAGAAGCGTGGTGTGATCGTTCGCGTACACTTCCGTATCGTGCGCGCGATTGAAGTCCTCGGCGGCAGAACAGTCAGGCATGTCGCGCAACCAATACGCGCACATGGCGCCGGCGGCAACAACGCAGACAAAAATCAGGCCCAGCAGCACCTTGAGCACGCGATGCTTCTTCTTAGGCTTCTTGGGTTTTGCGGATTTTTGAGGCAGGGAATCTCTGAAGGCAGGCACAGCGAAGCCAGGCACTCCAGACTCAAACGTTTCATCATCGTGGACCGGATGCTCATGCTTTGCCATAGGCCTCCCTTCATCAGTAAAAGTATTGTATCAAAAAGGCGGCCCGCTTTGAAAGCAAGCCGCCTGATACAAACCCATCTTTTGCCGTTATTTAATGATTTTTCGACGATGGCGAAGGTGTCGGGGGCGCTCCGATGCGCTTCTCACCTTGGCACTGCATACCCGATGTGCCGGCGTGCAAGGCGACCCGACGCGCTGCATGCACACCCCCCCAACGTCTCCGATGGATGGCGCCGCATGCTGCCAGCGCATCCAACACCTTCTGCCCGCTACGCGCCCAAAGCCGCCTGCAGCGCAGCGCTATCGGCTGCGAACGCTTCCTGCGCTTCAGCGAGCTGAGCCTTCACCGCTTCATTACCGGTGCCGCCATACGTCGTACGCGCGGCCACAATGCTGGGCAAGTCAAGCGCGCCCGCAATATCGGCCTCAAAAAGGTCGCTTTCCGTCTTGAAATCATCCAGTGTCAAATCGGACAAGTCGCATCCGCGCTTATCGCACAAAAGCACCAGATGCCCCACAACCTCGTGCGCCTTGCGGAACGGCATGCCCTTTTTCGCCAAGTAATCGGCCACATCGGTAGCGGCAAGGTAGCCCTTTTGCGCCTGCGCCATCATCGCGTCCTCGTGAATGGCCATGGTGGAAATCATGCCTGCCGCGCAACGATAGCAATCCTCCAGCGTCTTTGCGGCATCAATGGCGCCTTCCTTGTCTTCCTGCAAGTCCTTGTTGTACGCCAGCGGAAGCGATTTCATAGTCACGAGCAGCGCCACCAAGTCACCAATAACGCGACCCGATTTTCCGCGGATGAGCTCGGCGAAGTCGGGGTTCTTCTTTTGCGGCATAATGGATGAACCGGTGGAGAAAGCATCGGACAGCGTGACGAAACCAAACTCGGACGTGGACCACAGGATGATTTCCTCGCACAAGCGCGACAAGTGAATGCACGAAACGCTGCACGCATACATAAGGTCAAGCAAGAAGTCGCGGTCGGACACAGCATCCAGCGAGTTCGGAATCACGCGCGAAAAACCCAGGTCGGATGCAGTGGCGAAGCGGTCAAGCGGATACGTTGTTCCCGCAAGAGCAGCACTTCCCAGCGGGTTTGCATCGGCGGCTACAGCGGCCTCTTGCAAACGATGGAAGTCACGCGTAAGCATCCAGACATATGCCAGCATGTGGTGCGAGAACAACACGGGCTGCGCGTGCTGCAAGTGCGTGTAGCCGGGTAAAATAACATCAAAATGCTTCTGCGCTTGCTCCAGCAGCGCCTCGCGCAGCGTTAAGTTCGCGGCCATCAGATCATGCGCGCGCTGCTTTGCGTACAAGCGCGTATCGGTGCACACCTGGTCATTGCGGCTGCGACCCGTGTGCAAACGCGCGCCGGCGTCGCCAATGTTTTTGATCAGTTCGCTCTCGATGGACATATGGATGTCTTCGTTATTGATGTCGAAAACGAATTCTCCCTGGTCAATGCGCTGTTTGATATCATTCAGGCCAGCATGGATCTTCTCTTTGTCCTCTTGGCTGATAACGCCCTGCGCGGCAAGCATGGCAGAATGCGCCTTGGAACCGGCAATATCTTGCGCATAAAGCGCCTTATCAACGGGAAGCGATGCACCGAACCGTTGGGTGAACTCGCTCACGCCCTCTTCGAAACGACCTGACCAAAGTGCCATAATATGTTCCTTTCTTGCCGGGTTCCACCTACAACTCGTAACGCGCAGGGAACACCGGCCTTGTTTATGCTTTTCGTACTGTTATGTTTTGCTGTGCTCAGTCCATGAACGTTCGCTTGAAAACGAACCGTGCCGCATGCACAACCGACTACGCGCAGAAATCGTCGATAATCTCCTTGAGCGTTACCGCTTGCTCAGGCGTCTCCACCACCAGAAGAATGGTGTCATCGCCCGCCACCGAACCGATAACTCCTGGTAGATGCGCTTTATCCAGCGCCTCGGCAACGCCGCCCGCGCCGCCGGGACGCGTTTTCACTACCGTGAGATTTCCCGCTGCATGCACCTCGGTAACAAGCTCGGGCGCAACGCGACGCAGGCGCACTTCCTCGGGCAGGATGTAAAACTTTCCCGCCGCTTTCTCCAGGCGTAAGTCCACGATATCGCGCGAAACCGTTGCTTGCGTGCAGTCGTAACCCGCCTGGTTGAGCAGTTGCGTCATTTCCTGCTGCGTAAACACTCGATGTTGGGTAACAAGCGCGCGAATGGCCTCTTGGCGCTGCTGTCGTTTGTTCACGTATTGTTCCTTTCTTTGCCGGACGCCAATCGCGCCAATAAGGCGCCCTGTCCGTGTTTCGTTCGCCAGGCACTTCGCAAGCGAACTTTCGTCATGTTGCTATTCAAATTTGTTTTGCATAAAAATAATGCTTTTCAGCAAAAATATGAATAGAAATAGAGGAAAAATAAATAATTTTGCACAAATTGCAAGGCAACGGCTGAATCGAGAGCATCAAATGCGCAGAAAGACCGATCAAGGCAACAGCGAAATAGGCACATGCTCCAACACCTTAATCCCCTACGTCCTGAGAATAACCCCAAACCATAGAAGATTCCCTCAATCGCCCATAAAACCGCTCCACTCCATAGTTTCAAAAGCATGTTGTTGAAAAACCAGGGTGTAATTCGAAGTTGTGATAGGTTGGAAGTAGGTCATCGCTGCAAATTGACCTATTTTGAAACCTTTTTAAAAGCGATATTGGTGACACTTTTCTATTTTCCCAGTTCACAGCGGTGCACAAAAAATACGCAAAAAGTAAGATAAGACCGCACCTACTTCCAACCTGCATCAACTTCGAATTTGGAAGCACTTTTTCAACAACATGCCCTTCGCGGGGGGAACGCCGAAGCAAACCGAGAACAAGGCGCGGGTGACAAAGCAGGAACCCACGAAAAAGGCGGGCAACATCTGCTGCCCGCCCTGAAACGACCATCTATTCGGCACACGCGCCTCTAAAGGCCGCACCTTAAACAGCCGTTACTTTTTCTTCTTTTTCGGTTGCCATTTCTGACCAGACCCAGATGCTTTCGGCTTGCTCGAAGCGCCCGCGGCACCAGCACCGCTCGCAGTGGCACCTGCAGCCGGAGCAGCGGCGTCAACCGCAAGTGCAGCATTGGCAACGCCCGCAGTGGCAGCAGTCGGCTGAGGCAGCACGAACTCGAACAGGCGAATAGCCGTGCCGAACTTCTTCGTGAGCTTCAGGTTGTCCTTCTCACGCGACTTCCATTCGGAGAACAGCGGCATAGCAACGGCAATCGAAGAGTAGCAACCGCAAATCAGACCGATAACCATTGCAAACGCGAAGTCCTTCAGCGTTTCGGAACCAAACAGCAGCATGAACAGAACCGGAATAAGCGACGTAAGCGTAGTGTTAATGGAGCGAATAAACACCTGGTTGATGGAGTGGTTAGCCATGGTCATGAACGTTACCTTAGCAGAGGACTCCTGCATGTTGTCGTTCACGCGGTGGAATACAACCACGGTGTCGTACAGCGAATAACCCAGAATGGTTAGCAGCGCAGCCACCGTATTTGGCGTGAACTCGCGCCCAATCAGCGCGTAAATGCCCACCACAATAATCAAGTCGTGTAGCAGCGTGATAACAGCCACCACACCCATCTTATATGAGCGGAAGCGAATGCCAATATACGCAATAATCAGCACGAGCGAAACCAGGAACGCGATAAGCGAGGATCGAATGACGCTCGCACCCCAGCTTGCTTGAATCGTGGAAACCGTAATGTCAGTGCTCGAAAGGCCCAAGGTTTGCGCAACGGAAGAAGAAGCGCTGTACGCCTCGGTCGTATCGGTCGTGGCAAGACGAACCAGGAAGCCCTCTTGGCCGTTCGTACTGGTCGTCTGCACAACGGCGTTTTCCTGACCAGCAGCCGCGAACGCATCGCGCACCTGATCGGTAGTAGCGCCCGCCGTTTGGTTGATGGAGATGGACGTGCCGCCCACGAATTCAGTACCGAAGTTCAATCCGCGCACGCCGCAAACCACCAGCGCCACGGCAACGCAGCATGCCGCAATGATAAGCAGCACCTTGCGAGCGCGCAGGAACGGAATATCGC
>CAKTVK010000083.1 GCA_934623455.1 uncultured Eggerthellaceae bacterium
CCCTGCCCGCCAGAGTCTGCATTGCACCTGAAAGCATTCAATATTCGGCTCCCAAATGCAACAACTAAAAGATAGGAAGGGAAATGAGAAAAGAGAAGAAACGCATGCGCGGCGCGCTGAACGCCTTCCTGTCGCTGGTGCTGGCAGCGGGCCTGCTGCCGGTCATGCCGGGTGCGGCCGCGGCCGACGAGCCCGCAGCGGAGCTGGGAAGCGTGCACGTGACCGTGGAGAACACCACCTGCCCCGCACCCGACGCGGCATGGACGGGCAAGCTCGTGGACACCACGGTGGCGCTTTCCGCGGACTCCACCATGATGAGCTGCGTCAAGGCCGCCATCGAGGGCGCGGGCAAGACGCAGACAGGCGCCGACAACGGCTACATCAGCGAGATCGAGGGCCTGGCCGAGCACGACGGCGACGACCACGACCCGGAGGGCAAGGGCTACTCCGGCTGGATGGGCACCTTGAACGACTGGTTCACCAACGAGGGCTTCAAGGCCTACACCGTAGCCAACGGAAAGCTTGCCGCCGGCGACGAGATCCGCGTGATGTACACGTGCACCATGTACGATTTGGGCAACCCGGACAACACGGACCGTGCGCTTGCGGGCATCGCGTTTTCCGCCGGCAAGCTTGACAAGGAGTTCGGCGCATCCGAGCACTCCTACACCCTGACCGTGCCCGAGGGCACGACGTCGGTGAAGGTGACGCCCACGGCCGCCAACAAGAGCTACCAGGTGCGCACGTTCGCGGGCGATACCCAGTACAAGCGCACGGCGGATGTGCCCGTGACCGACGGCGCGACCATCACCGTGAAAAGCGGCTATGCGAACATGGACGCCGCCGATAACTCCGACGAGGTGCAGACTTACACGTTCACGGTGAAGGTGGAATCCGAACCGCCCACGCCCGAAGATGCTGTTGTGGAAAGCGGTACAGCGTACAACGCTAATTGGACGGTGTATGCCAACGGCGTTTTGAAACTCAGCAAGATCGAGGGCACCGATGGCAAGACGCAGGATAAAAAGTTTCTCCCCCAGCCTCCGTATGCGAAAAAATACGGAAAGACAATCACGTCGATCGTGATCGACGAGGGAATAACTTATCTCGGCAACTACCTGCTCTATGGCCTGAATGCAGCAACCTCCATTTCTCTTCCGTCAACGCTGGCCGCCTCGGGTGGGTTGGCGTTCGCCGGTTGCAAGAAGCTCGTTGACTACGAATGCGCCGAGGGTTGCTGCATCAGTGTTGTGGACGGCACTTTCGTGCTCTCCGATCACGGTGCAACGCTTCTGAGCGTCCCCGATAAATCGAAGCTCGTTGGGGAGGTAACGGTTCCCTCGACGGTAACCTCTATCGGTAATAATCTATCGGGCGCTACCGCCATGACGAGCGTCGTTCTTCCCGCCGGTCTCACGCGGATTGGCGTGAATGCGTTCAAGGGTTGCACGGGGCTGACCGAAATCACCCTTCCTTGCGACCTTGGTTCGAGCAGCAACGCGTTTGATGGTTGCTCCAGCTTAGTCTCGATTTCTTTTGCGGAAGGGGTGACGAGCGTTCTTGGCGGTGGATTGGGCAGGTTGGCCAACTTGACCACCATGAAGTTCCCGTCAACGCTCGCTGAGCTCAATGTGGATTTGATTGGCGAATCGGTGACCGATATCACGTTTGCGCCGGGATGTGCGTATTCGCTGAACAATGGAGTTATTTCCAAAGCCACCGAATCCGGAACTGAGCTTCTTAAGGTTCTTCCAGGCGCTTCCATTGTTGACGCCGACGGCGTTCTTGACATTCCCGAGGGTGTTGTTTCCCTTGGAGCGAATGTATTCCAGGGCCGTTCGGATATCAAATCGGTTGTTCTCCCCAGTACTCTGAAAACAATCGGAGATCAAGCGTTCATGGATTGTTCTGATATCAAATCGGTTGTTTTCCCCAGTACTCTGAAAACAATCGGAGATCAAGCGTTCAGAAATTGTTCGAATATTGCCGGTGCTTTATCTATCCCTCAAGGCGTTACCGAGTTGGGGCAGGGCGCTTTTGTCGGCACGGGAATCACGAAGGCCGTTATTCCTACGGGCGTTGCTACCGTGGGATCGCAGGCTTTTAGCTTCTGTCCCAATCTGAAGGAAATAGTCGTCGGTAGCATCAATGACGCTTCCATCGTCGATCACAGTCCGAATCTGGAGACGTTCACTGTCTCCGAAGGGGTGAAGGCGATTACCGGGCGTTCGCTTGTTGCGACTAGCTGCGATAAGCTTACCACCATCAACCTTCCCGCGAGCCTTGAGACCCTTGAGGCATCCGCCCTTCCAGGCAATAAAAGCCTGACGACCATCAACTGCGCCGAGGGCGGTAATTTTGCCTTTGCGAACAGCGTTCTTACCGATACCTCCACCAACACGGTGGTGTACGCCCTGCCGTCTCTAAGCGGAAGCTTGGTCATCCCCGAGGGGACCAGGGCGATCGGACCGGAGGTTTTCAAAGATAACGCCTCGATCACCTCCGTCTCGCTTCCCGAGGGTCTGGTCTCCATAGGGCGCCAAGCGTTTCAGGGGTGCAAGGGTCTTGCTGGCGAGCTGGTCATACCGAGCACGGTAACGTCAATTGGCCAAGGGGCGTTCGCCGCCTGTGATGGCTTGGGCGCTTTGAACTGCCTGGATCCGGCCGTTGCCACCGAGATCGTTTACGGACGCGCCGCCTTTAGCGGTTGCACCGGCCTGACGAAGGCTCATCTGCCGCAAGGCCTAAGCATCTACGATGCTCTTCTGAACACGTGCCCTGCCGTCACCGCCGTCGATCTTCCCGCGTCGGTCAAATCCCTTGGGCAAGAGGGGCTTAACTTTGCCGGCATGACAAAACTTCGCAGCGTAACTATGCCCGGCGTCACTCAGCTGGTGTCTCGCGAGTTCCTGAATTGCCCCAACCTGGAAAGCGTTGACATGCCGAGCATGGTGACCATTTCCCAGGGAGCGTTTGACTCGTACGCATCGACCAAGGTTGACATGAAGCAGCTGTATCTTCCCAAGAGCTTGGCGGCTTTCGGGAGCAGCGACTTTATCTACCCGGCCATCATCTACTACGCAGGCTCCCAGGACGATTGGAACGGTATTGCATTTGGCAACGATGTGTTGAGCAATATCGAGAAATCCGGCACCGTGGTCGTGTATAACTACAAGGCGTCCGATGAGCCTGCGGCAATAACGGCGCAGCCCAAGAATATCTCCGCGTTCATCGGTCTAGCTTCCGACGAAGCGTCTTTCGGCATTGATGTGCCCGAGGGCTGCTCTGCTTACTATTTCTGGTACAACGAGAATGGGAACTGCGTAAAGGCGGGCGGTGAAGCGAGCTTCGGCACCACTTTGCCCGAGTGCGGAACATTCAACTACTACTGCGTAGCGAAAGTTGTTTCCCCCGATGGCACCGTTCGCAGCGCAAAAAGCGATAACTTCACTCTGACCGTGTCCGACATGGATGCGATATTCGAAGGCTCAGGGACGGAAGAGGCGCCCTATCTTTTGAAGTCAGCGCAGGATTTGTCGACGCTGTCTTTCCTTGTTGGCAACGGCGTGCATTGCGAGGGCAAGGTGTTTGCCATGGCAAACGATATCGAGCTGCCCGCCGGCTGGACGCCCATTGGCGTGAAAACCGATACGGCGCGCAACGCCTTCAAGGGAACGTTTGATGGCGCAGGTCATCTGCTGACCGTGCCCGCAGATGAGAAGCCCCTGTTCGCAGAGGTGAATGGCGCCACAATCAAGAACCTGAATATTTACGGAGAGCGCATTAACGGCTTCGGATTGATTGACGACTGGAATGGCGTTGGTCTGGCAGGCGTTGGCGTGACTATCGACAACGTGACGCTGAAAGCTGGCACCTCCACGCTGAAATCCGGCCTGCTGGGCGGCGTGATGTCAGGCAACCCTTTCGCTGCGGTGAGTGCTGGTTATGTTGCGAACATAAGCAATTGCACCGTCGAGGAAGGTGTGACCATTGGATATGATGGAACGCAGAGCATGATCGGTTCCTTTGCGGGACGCTTCCAGGGCACCATCGAGAACTGCGTATCCTATGGTACGGTTAAGGGCGTGGATTACGTTGGCGGCATCATCGGCACGCGCGATAACGCTCTAGGCATCTCCTCGGTGAAGAACTGCATGTTTGGCGGTTCCGTCGAGGCAACGGGAGAGCAAGCTGGCGGCATTGTGGGCGGCGGTTACGAGAATTCGTCCGCCCCGAATGGAGCCCGTCCCTCGATTACTGGATGTGCATCTAGCGGGCGCGTGTCGGGCAACAAATACGTTGGCGGCATCCTGGGTGGCGACTTGTATGTCGTCCAGACCTGGGGAAACGTTGCTGGTTCTATTAGCAACAACGTTTTCACCGGCACGGTATCTGGTAACGAGTATGTTGGCGCGGTTATCGGCTACCTGAACAGCTTGAACGTCTATGACGTTGTTGCGGGAAACCTTTATTCTCGTGGTTGCGGTGCAGCTAAGGGCATTAGCTACATAAAGTATATCGATACTAATTGCAAGACGCATGAGACGGAAAGCGGCGCAATTTACGTTGACAGCAGCACTGGCACCCCCGGATATCCAGGTTTCTCGGAGGCGAATTTCAACCGCACCGACGATCCGATGGGTGCCGACGCGGACAAGCTGTGCAAGATGCAGACGTACTTCGAGGTCTCCACGGCCGTCGCGGCTGACGGCTCCGGTGCCGCTCCCTCCGCCGTGCGCGCCGGCGACACTGTGACGGTGGATGTGTCCGTGTCCGCGAACGATGGAGTTGCGGCGCTGTCCGGCACGCTGGACTTCGACCCTGCCGTGTTCGAGCTGGTGGGCGTTTCGAAGGGCGCGGGCCTGTCCGAGGGCGCGTCGTTCCTGCCGGCCGAGGGCGCGGCGGAGGCCCTGTTCAGCTTCTACGGCAACGAGGCCGCGGCTGACGCCCAGGGCGGCATTGTGGTGGCCACCGTCACGTTGCGCGCGCTGAAAGCTGCCGACGCCGCGACCATCGGCGTGAAGGACGCCACGGCCGCCATCGCGGGCGACTCGCTCGACCACGCCGCGACTGTGGGCGGCGTCGCGACGCTCGACGTGCTGGCGGATGCCACGCTGGGCGACGCGAACGGCAACGGCCGCGTGAACATCGTGGACGCGCAAGTGGTCTACGACATGGCGACAGGCGCCTACGGCGAGGATTACGCCGCGCTGGCGCTTCCCGCCGGCTGGACGCGCGCGACCCTGCTGTGGGCCGCAAACGTCAACGGCGACGACGCCATCGACGCGGTTGACGCCTTCGCCATCCAGCGCTTCGTGCACTACGGAGCCTGGGCATAGGGCAACCTCTTCCTGTTGTTGACAAATTACCCCACCTTTTGTCAACATTTCGAGCATTTGAGAACCCGAGGTGCCTTGCGTGCCTTGGGTTTTTGTGCGCTCTGCTATGGTGCGTAGTCTGTGCTGCATCTTTTTCTGCCGTGATGCCGTCCAACGATGTGGGCGGCATGATAAAAACGACCCACTTTTCGGTGGATTTTCTTCTTTGCGGTCGTTGAAAATCGGCATTTTCCCAGGTCGTAAAAAAGTAAGCTAGGGTAAACCCACAGAAAAGTAGGTCGTTTTTATCAGGGCAGGAAAACCCTGCCGCCCTTTAGCAATCCGGGGGCCGCCCGCCGACAGGGGCTCGCCTCACGACTCCGCTTGGATAATGCTTCACTGTGCTCGCAACCCGCTCAACTTATCTAAAGCGTCGCAGTTCGGCTCGACCCTTGTCGGCCGGCGCCCCCTGAGGGTCTGTGCTTCGCGAGTTCGGCGCGCGCTTGGATTCGTGGCGCGTTGGCTTTTGGCTCGGGCGTCCCCTTTTCGGGTTTCTCGGCGGCATGTTGTCGTTTTTTCCGCTCGAATGCGCAAAATATTCCCGTTCGGGGTACCTCGGGGAGTGCTTTCAGTCCATATTGCGCTGTCTAAGTTGTCGCTGATCTGCAAAAGCCCAGGTCGCGCACTGCAAGCATCGGGCGAACGAGGGTTGATACCACTTAAACCTGCCCCGAACAGGAATATTTTGCGCATTCGCGCCCATTTTCCGACAAGATGACTTGCAGCTTGGTGATTTCCGAAAGAAGCAGGATTGTGAAGGCGGGATTACACCTGCCGGGCTGCGTTGCAGGTCGGCAAAAGACGGCGCTTGCCAAGCTAATCACAGATCAGAAGCGCGAAACATGGTATGGAGAAAAATATGCAATGGAACAGGAGACGGAGGTTTGTTCCATGGGCTTCTTCGGTGGTGGGGAAGCCTTTTTCGCTTTGGGGCGCTGGATTGTTGACAAAAGGTGGGGTAATTTGTCAACAATGTCGTGCGCAGGTGGCAACCATGCGGGCAATGGGGCGGTTTGTGTCGTCGACGATATCGACCGTGTAAAATCCTACGTTGCGTCCGGATTTATCAACATCGCAGGTCGCAATGAGTTTTGTGCCTTTTGTGGCATTCAGGTACTCAATGGTGTTGCTGACGCTTACCGTGGGTTGTTCTGCAATATTGCAGGCAATCGCCAGCGTGAAATCGGCGAGTGTGAAAATGGCGCCGCCCATGACGGCGCCAAATCCGTTTCGATGAATATCTTCAATATCAAACTCGCAGACAGCATGTCCGCGACGGGCTTCCACAACGCGGCAATGGCATGCTTGCGTGGCGAATCGATCGGCAGCGAAAGCTTCCTGCACTTCTTCAAGCGTAGGATTGTCGCCTAAATCGCTGACCAGCATTATTGTGCGCCGCCGAACACGGTTTCAATGGTGTAATCGATGCGTGCCACCACATCGGCGCGATCCATGAGCTCAATGCATTCGAACAGCGGAGGCGAAACCTGGGTGCCCGTTACGGCAACGCGAATAGGCTGGAAGATGAACTTATTCTTCAAATCCAGCTTCTCTGCCAGGCCGGCAACAGTGTTCTGCAGCGGGTCGCACTCCCAGGGAATGCTCTCGTCAGCCAGAATGGCGCGCACTTCGCGCAGGACTTCATCGGCGCGACAGCCTTCCTTGAGCAGGTTCTTCGCTACAGATTTCTCATCGAGCGTCACGTTCGGCCCATCGAACATGAATGCAATCTTTTCCGGTGTCTCGCTCAGGCGCTTCAAGCGCTCGGCCAAAAGCGGGTAGATTTTCTCGAACCACGCATGCTTTTCCTGGATTTCCTCGGTCGTTGCCAGACCCGCTTCAATCAGGAACGGCGCGGTCAAGTCAACCCAGGTGGCAGGATCCATGCGCTTGATGTATTCGCCGTTCATCCAGTCGAGCTTCGTTTCATCGAACACGGCGTTTTTCTTCGTGATGCGGTCCAAGCTGAACTTTTCGCACAGCACGGCGCGCGGAATAATGGTGGTCTCGCCATCAAGCGACCAGCCCAAAAGCGCCAGGAAGTTCACCATGGTATCGGGCAAGTAGCCGCGGTCGCGGTACTCTTCCACGCTTGTGGCGCCATGGCGCTTCGAGAGTTTTTGACCGTCGCTGCCCAGAATCATGGACAAGTGAGCAAAATGCGGCACAGGCTTTCCCAGCGCCTCGTAGATCAAAATCTGCTTCGGCGTGTTGTTCAGGTGGTCGGCACCGCGAATCACGTGGGTGATTGCCATGTTGGAGTCATCGACTACGCAGGCGAAGTTGTACGTGGGCGAGCCATCAGTGCGCACTAAAATCAGGTCGTCAACGAAGTCGCCTGGGAAGCTCGTGTGACCGAACGCGGCATCGTCAAACTCAATGGGTCCGTGATTATCTGGCACAGCAAGGCGCCATACATGCGGTTCACCTGCGGCAATGCGAGCAGCAGCTTCTGCAGGGTCAAGGTGGCGGCACGTGCGGTCGTAACCATCGTAGCCACCTTGCTCTTCTTTGGCTGCTTCGCGTTTCGCATCCAGCTCTTCTTTCGTGCAGAAGCAAGGATATGCAGCACCCGCAGCTTTCAGCTGCTCAAGTGCTTCTTGGTACGTGTTCATGCGCTGCATTTGCGTATAGGGACCGTAGGCGCCACCGACTTCGGGGCCTTCGTCCCAATCCAAGCCCAGCCAACGCATAGCGCGCAAGATAACCTGGGTGTTTTCTTCCGTGGAGCGCTCGGGGTCGGTGTCCTCAATGCGCAAAATAAACTTTCCGCCGTTAGCGCGGGCGAACGCCCAGTTATAAATGGCGGTACGCGCGCCGCCAATGTGCAGACGGCCGGTGGGGGAAGGCGCGAAGCGAACGCGCACTTCGTTTGCAGTGTTTTCCATGTGTGATCCTTATCTATTAAAGCGTGTGCTTTGAATATCCGTTGTTTGGGCCCGCGCGCCGCGCTTCCTTATAAGATGCACGCCAACGCAACATGACAGTATAGAGA
>CAKTVK010000084.1 GCA_934623455.1 uncultured Eggerthellaceae bacterium
CTGTACTGGTAATAATAAACAGAAACGCGATAGCCATCTTTGTTGTACGCAGTATAGCCCGACGACGACGTTGTTGCATCAACATCGAAACCCGCCTTCTTCAAACGAGCCGCATAATCTGTCCATTCGCTGCTGGCTTCGCAGGGAATATCGATTTCAAAGAACGATGTTGCGCTATAGATATAGCCTTTTTCCTGATCAGGCTTCGGAAGCATAGTGGCAAGCCCCGATTCCGGCCACGTGTAAGCGGAGTTCAGACGCTGCTGCTGCTCAGCCTCCCAGCTTTTGTCTTCAACCATGTTTGCAATGCAGCCAATAGCAGTAAGCAGCACAAATGCGGCAACAATGCCGCAAACAATCTTCTTGGCGCGACTCATGACCTGGCCAACAGCCTTATTTCGAGCGTTCTGTTTGCGCTTCAGGGCCGCTTCGGCTGCTTTTTGTGCAGCCGCTTCCTCCTTGGATTCCAAGCGCGAAGCGGTCATTGGGTCAAGCGCTTCCCTGTTTCCGCAGTACGGGCAAACCAACATAATATGGTCTTCATCCAAGACCATCGTGCCGCCGCACTTCGAGCACTCCATATGTTCGCTGCTCATCGGTTCGTTCTCCTTATCTAGCAAAATCCGGCGCACCGCCCGATTCCGCCCGTACTCAACCCACTCGATAAAAAAGCCCGCAGTCGCAACCACGGGCTTTTATTTGCTTCGCTTCCGCAGCGCCTTCGCACTGTAACTGCGTTTCATTCATGCTCCCTATTGCCGCGAGCGCTTACGCGCAACTCGCTGCAAATCATAGCAAAGTTTACTGCTACAGAATAGAAAGATTCACTTCTTTCAGCTGACGCGTGGTCACCTGGTTCGGTGCGCCCGTCATCAGATCCGAAGCGCTGGACGTCTTGGGGAAGGCAATAACGTCGCGAATGGAGCTCTTGCCTGCAAGCAGCATGACCAAACGGTCCAGGCCCAGTGCAATGCCACCATGAGGCGGAGCGCCCAGCTCAAGCGCATGAATCAAGTGGCCGAACTTGATGTCCAGGTCTTCCTCGGATACACCGCAGCGACGCAAAACGCGCTTCTGCTCTTCGACATTATGAATACGAATCGAACCGCCGCCCAGCTCGTAGCCGTCCATAACAATGTCGTAGCTATAAGAACCGCAGGCCAGCGGGTCGGTTTCAATCTTATCCAGGTCTTCTTCAAGCACATGCGTGAAAGGATGATGCTCGGCGGCGTATTTCTTCTCTTCTTCATCGTACTTGAACATGGGGAAGTTCACCACCCACAGCAACGCATGACCGTTGCGTTCAACGCCCAAGCGATCAGCCATGGTCAGACGCAGCGCGGAAAGCACGGCGGCAACCGTAGCGGGCTTATCGGCAGCAAACAGCAGCAAGTCGCCTGGCTGAGCATCCATTGCCTGCTTGATCTGGCCGTATACTTCATCGCCCAAGAACTTGATAATGGGGCTCTTGCCCTTCATCTCGGTATCGGCGTCGGTGAACGCAATCCACGCCATGCCAGCAGCGCCATTCGCAGCAGCAACTTCGGCAAGTTTCTCAATCTCGCCACGGCTCCAGTTGCCCGCGCCCTTGCAGTTGATAGCCTTCACAATGCCGCCTGCCTCAACGGTCTTGGCGAAAACGCCGAAGCCGCAGCCGCGCACGATGTCGGTCAGGTTTACCAGCTCCATGCCAAAGCGGATATCGGGGCGATCGCAGCCGAAGCGGTCCATTGCCTCGGACCACTGCATGCGCTGCAACGGGAACTCGTGCTCAACGCCAGCAGCAGCCAGCACTTCCTTCATCACGTCTTCCATCATATCGATGACATCTTCACCCTCGACGAACGACATCTCAATGTCTACCTGGGTAAACTCGGGCTGACGGTCGGCGCGCAGGTCCTCGTCGCGGAAGCAGCGGGCAATCTGATAGTAGCGCTCAACGCCAGCAACCATAAGCATCTGCTTGAACTGCTGCGGGCTTTGCGGCAGCGCGTAGAACTTGCCGGGGTTCGGACGGCTGGGCACAATGTAGTCACGCGCACCTTCGGGCGTACTGTTTGCCAGGATAGGCGTTTCCACTTCAACGAAATCACGCTCGTTGAGTGCCTTGCGCATGGCCTGAGCCACAACGTGACGCAGTTTGATGGCGGCGTACATCTCGGGACGACGCAGGTCCATATAGCGCCACTTCATGCGCGTTTCTTCGGCAACGGCAATGCCGTCTTCAATTTCAAACGGCGGCGTAACGGACTTGTTCAGCATTACAATGGACGAAGCAAGCACTTCAATCTCACCCGTAAGCATGTTGGGGTTCACGGCCTCTTCGCCACGAGCACGTACCTTGCCCGTGATTTTCAGGACGTCTTCGCGGCTCAAATGCTCGGCGATGGCGAACTCATCGGCGGTTACGCAATCGGGGTCAATGATGACCTGGGTGTAGCCATCGCGATCGCGCAGGTCGCAGAAGATAATGCCGCCGTGGTCGCGCGTATGCCACGCCCAACCAGTCAGCACAACCTCGCGCCCAATGTCTTCTTTGCGCAGCTCGCCACAAGTGGCGGTGTGCATGCAGTACTCATTTTTGAAATCGGTCATTCCTGCTCCTTTATAACTGCGAAGCGGCTCGAAAGCCCCTTTATTCAACACTCTTGCGGATTCGCTCCGCGGAAAACGCCTTCATCTTGCACATCTTGCACACCTTGGCCGTGTGCGCGACCACTTGTCCGGCCCCGCGTTCAGCCACGAACAAACGGCAGGCCCAGTCGCAATCACAACCGCAAACCAGGTCGCAAACCATCAACGAAGGCAAACGCTTATTTTACTCGCTTGCCACGCAAGTTGAAACTGCATCTTCCAATTTGACCAGCTTTTCTTCGTGAGTTGCCATATTACGCAACTTCACCTGGCCCTGTTCCAGCTCATCGGGGCCCAAAATGGCAATGATGCGTGCACCCGTTTTATCTGCCAGCTTGAACTGGCTTTTCAGGCTGCGTCCCTGATGATCCATTTCTGCCACCACGCCCGCATCGCGGCATGCCTGCATCAGGCGGAATGCCGCCAAACGCACGCTTTCATCAACGCATGCAATGAATACGTCGCAGCGCGCAGCCTTCGGGAATTCCTTGCCTGCAGCCTCAAGCGCCAAAACGCAACGCTCGTAGCCCAGCGCAAAGCCCAAGCCTGGCGTGGGCCTTCCGCCCACTTCTTCGGCCAGCTTGTCGTAGCGTCCGCCGCCGCCAATGGCGTTTTGCGAACCCAAACCGTCATCAACTTGCACCTCGAACACGGTGCGCGTGTAATAGTCCAGACCGCGCACGAGCTTTGCATCTTCCTGGTACACCACGCCCGCAGCTTCCAGGTACGCTTTCACCTGGTCGTAGTGGGCTTTGCAATCGGGGCACAGATGATCGGAGATCTTCGGCGCCGCCTCCATTACCTGCGCGCAGTCCGCGTTTTTGCAGTCGAAGGCGCGCAGCGGATTGATTTCCTTGCGCGTGTTGCACGTTTCGCACAGCTCGTCGGCGTGCTCGTCCATGTAGGCGTGCACGGCATCGCGATATGCCGGACGGCACTTCTCGCAGCCCATGGAGTTGATCAGCAGCGTCATTTTATCCGCGGGAATGCCCACTTTTTCGTAGAAACGCATGAGCATGATAATGGCTTCGGCATCGATGGTGGGCTCTTCAGCGCCCAAGCACTCAACGCCTACCTGGTGAAACTGGCGCAGGCGGCCTTTTTGCGGACGCTCGGCGCGAAACATGGGACCCGCGTACATCAGCTTCACGGGAGCCGCACCCTGCGGCACCAAATCGTGCTGCACCACCGCGCGCACCACGCCTGCCGTACCCTCGGGACGCAGCGACAAGCGGCTTTTGCTCTTCAGCGACTGCCCGTCCAGCAGCTTCTTCAAATTCTCGCCCGAAAACGTGGCAAACATCTCTTTGGAAACAACGTCGGTCGCTTCGCCAATGCCGCGCACGAACAACTCGGTTTGCTCAATGGTTGGCACTTCAATGGGCAGATACCCATACGTGCCGAATACTTCCCGCGCGCACTGCTGGAAATCCAGCCAGAACAGCTCTTCATCGGGAAGCAGATCTTTTGTGCCTTCCGGGGCCTGAATAGCCATAACACCCTCTTTGCGATTGATGATTCGGATTCGTCAATGTACCGTAATTCGTAACTTCCCAGTTTACCGTATTGGCGTGGTCATAGCGAAAAAATCTCGCAGCTTTTGCGTTACCACACCAGGTAAATCATAAAAATTCCTACCTTTTGCACCCGTTCACGTCACTTTTTACCCAATTTTCATAGCATGTGAGTAGGTATTGTGCTAAAAAAGCACCACTTGCGATGAAAGGAGGTGCGCCGGTGTCTGGTGAAAGTGACTCAGAAGGCAGTCAAAGTACAAGCGCAAACCGTTCAACGACCAGCGACAATTGCGATTCAACAACCCGCGACAACCATCGCGCGACCGTGCTCAAAAAACTCATTTTGGCACACGAAGGTTGGTTCAACGTTTTCCCTGATTACGAATATGCCAACCGTACCTTTCCTGCTTTTGCAGAGTTTCACTCGCATGGAGAGAAGTATGTTCTAACCAAGCGAGCGAAACTTTGGGAAGTGGATGCTCACGAATACCTCTTCTTTCAGACAACCGAAACGCTTTCTGCAACAGATGTGGCTGAGTGGATTGATTTCATGACCACTCAGGCACTGAAGAAAGTTGACCCTGTTCCCGACCATATGAGCAGCTATATCTCGCTTGTCATTGTGGCCGATTCGGTGACCGACGATGCGAAAAAGGCAATTCGCAAAGCCCGTTTCCATAAGGAGTTCAGCTTTGGACTGCGTGGCTGGGCGGACTTGCGCCTGGCTGCGGTGGACCTTTCGTCGCAGTGCGTTCTCACTAATGCTGCTGGAAAAGAAATGCGGGCGGCGCTTGAAGCGAATGCTGGCATTGAAAGCAGCAAGAAAGGTTTGTTCAGAAGGAGGTAATTAGTTCATGAACGCTTTGATCATGCTGGTCATCGCCGCAGTTATCCTGATCATAGGCTATATCTGCTATGGCGGATGGCTGTCCAAACAATGGGGTATCGATAACTCTATCGAAACCCCCGCCCACACTCTGGAAGACGGCGTTGATTACGTTCCGGCGCAGCCCTACGTGGTTATCGGCCACCATTTTTCTTCCATTGCCGGAGCTGGCCCCATTAATGGCCCTATTCAGGCCGCGATTTTTGGCTGGGTTCCCGTTTTGCTGTGGGTTCTTATCGGCGGCATCTTCATTGGCGCCATGCACGACTTTGGCGCACTGTTTGCCTCGCTGCGCCACAAGGGACAAACGCTGGCCGCCGTTGTTGCAGCTAATATCGACGAATCCGCGAAAAAACTGTTCTGCGTGTTCTCGTTTTTGACGTTGGTGCTGGTTGTTGCTGCTTTTGCCTCAATCGTGGCAGGCACGTTTGCCGATCCCGACGGCACGAATATCGCTAACGCGCGCACGGCTACCATTTCCGTTCTGTTCATTGCCGTTGCCGTTGTTTGGGGCATTGCGACACGCAGCCGCAATGTGCCTGGTCCCGTTATGATTCTGGGCGCGATTGTTGTTATTGCCGTTATTGTTGCCGTGGGTTACAACTTCCCGTTCCTGGGCGGTATCGACCAGACCACCTGGATGATTGTGGTGGGCGTTTACATTTTGATTGCTTCGGTAGCTCCGGTATGGATTCTTCTACAGCCGCGTGACTATTTGTCCAGCTACCTGCTGTACGGCATGATCGTGCTGGCGATCATCGGCATTATTGGCGCTACCATTTTCGGCAACACGTCTTTTGCGGAAGTGCCCGCCTTCACCGCATTCGACACCACCGCGCTCTACCCCGACGCCAAAGTATTCGGCGGCCGCGGTTTGCTGTTCCCTGCCCTATTCGTAACCATTGCATGCGGTGCAATTTCCGGCTTCCATTCTTTGGTTTCATCGGGCACCACGTCCAAACAGCTGGATAAAGAGTCGCAGGCGCAGCCTATCGCTTACGGCGGCATGCTTTTGGAATGCCTGCTGGCCGTTATCTCGCTGTGCGCCGTTGCCTACGTGTGGCAAGGCGCGGTGAGCGGCACCTATGCCACGCCTACGCAGATTTTCGCAAGCGGTCTTTCAGGCATGATCGGCGTTATCCCTGGTCTGGAAGGCATCGGCGGCCACGCAGGCTCAATTGCATACTCCCTGCTTATTTTGGCGGTTTCCGCTTTCTGCTTGACTTCTTTGGACACGGCAACCCGCATTGGTCGCATGATGTTCCAGGAAATGTTCACCACCGACGACGATGAATCCAGCGTTGACAACGAGACCGGCTGGCGCAAAGTGCTGACCAATCCCTACGTGGCAACCATCATTACCGTTGCCGCAGGCATTGGTCTGGGCATGGGCGGCTACGCCATTATCTGGCCGCTATTCGGTGCCGCAAATCAGCTGCTTGCCGCCTTGGCGCTGCTGGCCGTTTGCTCTTTCTTGGGCAACATCGGGCGCAACAACAAGATGTTCTACATCCCCATGGTGTTCATGCTTATTGTTACGCTTACATCGCTGGCTCTTACCGCTCAGGCGAAGGTGAGCGCCATCATGACTTCGGGCGCGGCACTTGCCCCCGTTGTTCAGTTGCTGCTGGCTATTTTACTGTTTGTTCTGGCCATTGTGCTTGCCGTTAAAGCCATCAAGCACATTGCAAGCACAGCGAAAGCGCAGAAGTAACACATTAAAGCGCGCTGTGGAAGTGCAGAAGCAACACACCCGAGCGGGTGGCGAAGGTGCTTACAGGCGTTCAGTCGCAAAATGCTTACAAGCTTGCAACGATCGTTTAGCGCGGCGAAGGTGCCAACACTCGCTAGCAGTTGCTCGTTTGATAGCACGAAAGAAGAAGGGGTTCCGCGGTTGCGGGACCCCTTCGTGGTTTCTGATCAGGTTGCATGAACCCGGCAGTTATGTGGTTGGCGCGGCGCCCAAGATTTGCAACGCTTCGCCGCTTGCGCCTTCGCCACCTGTACCCGACTGCGACATTCGCAGACGCTACGCGGGCCCGCAGATGCTTCCGCGGATTGCTTCGCTATTCCTTAGGTTCGTTTCCGGAGTTCGCAGAAGAACCGACACCGGCCTTAGGCTCGCCTGCGACAGAAGCGGGAGCGGCAACGGAAGCAGCTGCGGCATCAGCAGCGGGAGCAACTTCGGCTGAAGCGTTCACTGGCGCGTCGGGCACGGGAGCAGCGGGAGAAGGCGCAGCAGCAACGGGGGCAGCAGGAGCAGCTGCAGCAACGGCAGCATCCGCCGCACCCTCGTTCGCCCACTGGGGCTCGTTACGATGCACCCAATGGCCTACGGCGCGCATTGCCCACAACGCGCCCAAACCATCGATAAACAACGCAAGCACGACGGCAACAATCACCAGGGCAAATGCGCCACCCAAGTAGCCAACACCATACGACGGGAACGAATAACCGTAGCCATAGCCATGGCCGTAATCCAAGAAGTCGGTATATGCGGCGTATCCGCTCAAACCCGCAAGAAACACCAGCACAATAACAACGACAACAATAACAACGCCGCAAATCAACTGCGGAACAATGGCAGCCGCGAAAAGACCGCCCAAATTCTTTCGATATGCGCGGAACAGCTCCGACAGATCAAAGGCAGAACCAAGTTTGCCCGTAACACCCGCGCGCATCTTGGCAAGCTCGCAGAATGTCGAAGCCAGCAAATTAATTGCAACAAGCAAAATCGCACCCAAAATAGGAATGAAAGACAGAACGCCAAAAACAATTGTCGCTGCCGCAAGAAGAATATCCAAAAGCACAATAATCAGACCAAATACGAACGTCTTCTTGCAAAACGCGCCTGCAGCAAGCGGCTTCGGTTCGCCTTTCGCCGCCTGGGCACCCCACTGAAGACCATAACCCACTGCAAAGAAGTTAAGCACGGGAACGCAATTCATAAGCATAAGCGTAAGCACGCGCTTAACCCAGTTCGGCGAGCTTGTAATATCCGACCACGCCTGACCAACGCATCCTTTGGGCACAACGTATTCGGTAGGCATGCCAACAGCCGCCCCCGCAGGTCGAGCAGCGCCTGCAACTGCGGTTTTCCTTAACGGGCATCCGCACTCTACGCAGAACAGCGATTCATCTGCGTTTTTCTTTCCGCAATGAGAACAGTACATAACGGTCCTTCCTCAACAAAATACCTCATAAAAGATACTGCCAGTATACGGCATAACAGCGGAAGCAAAAAGGCACGC
>CAKTVK010000085.1 GCA_934623455.1 uncultured Eggerthellaceae bacterium
TCTCGGACTCATCCGAACGCGTTCGGGTCAGTTCGAGAACAAAACGCAAGTGTTCGGATGAACTTGCAAATTAACTGTTCTAAAAGTTTCTCAAAAGCTTCAAAAGTCCGCGAAAAATGTTTGACCTTGCGGGGTAAGCAGGTTACAATACATGCTTGCGTGTAGAACGGACCGTTAGCTCAGTTGGTAGAGCAGGGGACTTTTAATCCCAAGGTCCAGGGTTCGAGTCCCTGACGGTCCACCATTCACGTGCTTGGAGACTGGGGTATCGTCCAGCGGCAGGACTCTGGTTTTTGGTACCAGCTACCTAGGTTCGAATCCTGGTACCCCAGCCACAGAAACTCTGTGGGACATTATCTGAGGTCTTTCTCTCAACCTCACGTAGCCGAAGTACGCTACGGTTTCGAGACAACCTCATCTAACGCCCCACAGAGCTTCTGAAGGAAGTGAGGTTCGGCGTTGTTTTCGTAGCCGAAGTACGCTACGATTTCGAGACGGTGCATCTAAAACCTTACAAAGCCAAAATACATGAGCTTGCTCATGTGGATGGTCGGACGATTAGATGTCTTCTCTCGACCTTACGTAGCCGAAGTACGCTACGGTTTCAAGACAATCTCATCTAACGCCCCACAGAGCTTCTGAAGAAGCAGATTGCGAGATTTTCTCCTTCGGCTGCAAAACCGAAAGATCTCGCCTAAGGCGTGAGTCTTAGAGAATCATGGCACCGACAAGGCGGTGGCGCTTTTCGCAGCGCAAGTACCTGGCGGCTTCGTAAGGGAATACGAGAGCTGCGCGGCCTGACCGCACGCCTGACATGCAGGTAAAAAAGCCAACAAAAATTTGGTTTGTCGGTTCGTGCACTTTTTTCCAAAAAATACTGTACAAATAAATAATTCTTTGCTATCATTCATCTTCGCGTTAAAGGCAGTTTTGGTTAGAGGAGAACTTTTGGCCAAAGAAGATGTTATCGAACTCGAAGGCACCGTTCTTGAGGCGCTACCGAACGCTATGTTCCAGGTAGAACTTGAGAATGGTCACAAAATCCTGGCCCACATCTCTGGCAAGATGCGTATGCACTACATTAAGATCTTGCCCGGCGATAAGGTCACGGTTGAGCTCTCGGTTTATGACCTGAACCGTGGGCGCATCACTTACCGTTTTAAGTAGTTCGAGGCGGTACGCAGTCTGTGCAGTCGGGACAACTGTGCGGGCTTTTTTGCGCGTGAGTCCCAAGGCAAGCCAGCCACTTGCCTTGATCGTAAGCAAATAAACACCAGCGGCTGGGTGTGAAGATAAAGTAGTTCACATTACCGAAAGGAAGACAAAATGAAGGTACGTCCTTCGGTCAAGAAAATGTGCGACAAGTGCAAAATCATCCGTCGTCATGGCAAAGTTCTTGTGATTTGCGAAAACCCGCGTCACAAGCAGCGTCAGGGCTAGGAAGAGAGAGGGGACGATAATTATGGCACGTCTTGTTGGTGTCGACCTTCCTCGCGATAAGCGCATTGAGGTCGCCTTGACCTACATCTACGGCATTGGCCTGACCACTTCTAAGAAAATTCTTGCGGAGACCGGCGTTAACCCCGACACCCGCACCAACGATCTTACTGAAGAGGATTTGGGCAAACTGCGTGACTACATTCAGGCTAACGTTAAGACGGAGGGTGACCTTCATCGTGAAGTTAGCATGAACGTAAAGCGCCTCATGGAAATTGGTTGCTACCGTGGCCTTCGCCATCGTAAGGGCCTGCCCGTTCGCGGTCAGCGCACCCATACGAATGCTCGTACCCGCAAGGGACCGAAGCGTCAAATCGGTGGCAAGAAGAAGTAAGGGGTAGTCAGTCGTGGCAACTAAGAAAAATCTTCGTGCACGCGTAAAGCGTTCAGAGCGCAAGAACATTGCTGTTGGCGCTGCACACATCAAGTCTACCTTCAACAACACCATCGTTACCATCACCGATCCGCAGGGCAACGTTATCTCCTGGAATTCCGCTGGTACCGTAGGTTTCAAGGGTTCTCGTAAGTCTACCCCGTTTGCTGCCCAGATGGCTGCAGAGCAGGCTGCGAAGACTGCTATGGAGCACGGTCTGCGCAAGGTTGCTGTTTACGTCAAGGGCCCCGGCTCTGGTCGTGAAACCGCTATCCGTTCTTTGCAGGCTGCTGGTCTGGAAGTTTCCAGCATTCAGGATTGCACGCCCATTCCGCACAACGGTTGCCGTCCGCGCAAGCGTCGTCGCGTGTAGTTGAAAGGATTAGCTAAATTATGGCTCGTTACACTGGAGCGGATTGCCGTTTGTGCCGCCGTGAAGGCGCGAAGCTCTTCCTGAAGGGCGATCGTTGCTTTACGGAAAAGTGCGCAATCGAGCGCCGCAATTATGCGCCAGGTGAAGCTGGCAAAAAGCGCGTGAAGGAATCCGAATACCGTATGCAGCTTCGTGAGAAGCAGAAGACCAAGCGTATCTACGGTATCCTTGAGAAGCAATTCCGCGGTTATTACGATATGGCTAACCGTCAGGAAGGCGTTACGGGTGAGAACCTGCTTCGCATTCTGGAAAGCCGTTTGGACAACGTTGTTTATCGTCTGGGCTTTGCCAAGTCTCGCGCAGAAGCTCGTCAGCAGGTTCGTCACGGTCACATCACTGTGAACGGCCGCCGCGTTGACATTCCTTCTTTCCGCGTGCGTCCTGGTGACTTGGTTGCTGTTGCTCCCAAGGCCAAGGAAATGGTTGTTATCCAGAGCGCTCTGATTTCCAACGAGCGCACTTCGGTGCCTGCTTGGCTCGAGGTTGACATCGAGAAGCTGCAGGGCAGCGTTCTGTCTCTGCCGCAGCGCGATCAGATCGATCTGGACATTCGCGAGCAGCTCATCGTCGAACTTTACTCGAAGTAATAACCGCAGCAGCATAGCAAGGAGGCTCATATAACATGACAGAGTTCATGAGGCCGACGGTAACAATTGAAGAGGTAAACGACACAGTAGCTCGTTACATCGTGGAACCGCTTGAGCGTGGCTATGGCTATACACTGGGTAACTGCATGCGTCGCGTGCTGTTGTCTTCCTTGAATGGTGCGAAAGCAACTGCTATTCAAATCGAAGGCGTTCAACACGAGTTCACCACTGCAGAAGGCGTTGTTGAAGACATCACCGACATTGTACTCAATGTTAAGGGTCTGGTCTTCTCTGCTCTCAACGATGACGTTGAGTCTGCTGTTGCGTATGTAACTGCTGAGGGTCCCTGCACGGTGACCGGTGCGGACATTTCTGTCCCCACCGAGTTCACCCTGGTCAACCCCGAGCATGTGATTGCGACGGTAGCCGATGGCGGTATCCTGAACATGGCTATCCGCATTGGCGTTGGTCGCGGTTATGTTTCCGCAGAGCGCAACAAGCGCGATGAGGACCGCATTGGAACTATTCCCGTTGATTCGCTGTACTCTCCGGTACGTCGTTGCACGATGAACGTCGAGGACACTCGCGTTGGTCAGCGCACCGACTACGACAGGCTGGTGCTTGAGGTGGAGACCGATGGCAGCATGAATCCGACGGATGCCGTGTGCCGCGCTGCGAACATTATCAATCAGTACATGGGTGCTTTCCTGAGCCTGACCAGCCTTCCCGAAGGCGAAGAGGGCGAAGTTGCTTCGATTTTTGCTCCCGAGGGTCAGGAATCGAACGTCGAGCTGGACAAGCGTATTGAGGATCTGGACCTTTCCGTTCGTTCCTACAACTGCTTGAAGCGCGCGGGCATCCACTCTGTGCGTCAGCTGGTTGAATACTCCGAGAACGATTTGCTGAACATCAGGAACTTTGGTACGAAGTCCATTGAAGAAGTGAAGGATAAGCTCATTTCCATGGACCTCAACTTGAAGCAATAGGAGATATCCATGAGACACTACAAGAAAGGGCGCAAGCTCGGCACCGACTGGAGCCACACCAAGGCAATGAAGCGCAGCTTGGTGAAGTCTCTCTTCCAGAACGATCGCATTAAGACCGTTGAAGAGCGCGCCAAGGAAATCCGCCCCGATGTTGACAAGATCATCACCTGGGCAAAGAAGGGCGACCTTCATTCTCGTCGTCTGGCCATCGCTGCCTTGGGCAACGACAAAGAGCTCGTGCGCGAGATTTTTGAGAAGGTTGAGCAGGGCATGTTCGCCGACCGTCAAGGTGGCTACACCCGCATCATGAAGCTTGGTTACCGCAAGGGCGATAATGCTTCCATGGTTATCATGGAGCTTTGCACCGATCCGGTTGCCAAGAAGGAAGAGAAGGCTGCTCCCGCCAAGAAGGCTACTCCGAAGAAGGTTGTCGAAGAGGCACCTGCCGAGGAAGAGAACGTAGCAGAAGTTGCTGCCGAGCCTGTTGAAGAGGCTGTCGAAGAGGTAGCCAAGGAAGTAGTCGAAGAAGAGAAGGCAGAAGCTGCCGAAGAAAAGTAATTCGCTGAGTAAGTGAATTCTTCCAACTCTTTTGAAATGCTTTGAAAGGCAGGACGAAGTTCCTTTGGGGGCGGCGTCCTGCCTTTTTATGTTTTGCGAGCATATGCTTTGCTGCTCGGCGCTGCTGGACATGCTCTATTTTGGGTATTGTCTCAGCCTACCCCAATCTAGAATGAGCCGGAACGCTTCCTTTGCTCGTCCCCTCATGTTCGATGTGTGCGCAGGTGCGCTTGTTTTCTTTGGCAGTGCGCTCATGAAGTAAAATACTGCCTTGTGAACATTACGCTGAAAACATATTACGCGGGAAATTCGATTATTCATCGCATGGATGTGCGCTTGAAGATTGTCCTGCTAGCGCTTGCTACGGCAGGCATTTTTTTGGTGGATACGCTTGCGGGAATGCTTGTTTGCTGGGCGCTGTTGCTGCTTCTGCTGGTGCTTTCGCGTGTGCCGTTTCGTGCGTATGCGGCATTTCTGCCAGCGGCGCTGGTATTCATGCTGTTTCCCGTGCTGTTCAATGGTTTTTCGTTCGATGTATACGCAACGCAAGATGCGCTGTTCGCGTATTATGGTGTTGCCGATGGTTGGTTGGCTGATGCGGATCCTGTTGCGCTGTTAGGCACGTTTGGCGTTGTTCCCGCAGGTCTCGTGCGTGGTGCTGTTTTGGGCCTGCGCATTTTCGCATTGATCTATTTGAGTCTTCTTTTCACTTTTACCACCGAGGCAAGTGCGGTCGTTGATGCTATTTCGTGGTTTTTGGCGCCCTTGGCTCAAGTAGGTGCTCCGGTGCGTGATATCTCGCTCGTGTTTTCGCTGGTGCTTCGGTTCATCCCCGTGATTGCCCAGGAGTTCAACACCGTTGCCGCAGCTCATCGTAGCAGGGGTGCGCAGTTGGACGATGGGCCGTTGTTCGAGCGCATGAAAGCATGGGGAGGGGTGTTCATTCCGCTTTTTGTGCGCCTGTTTCATCAGGCGGATGTGCTGGGGTGCGCCATGGACGCCCGTTGCTACGGCGCACCGCGCCCGCATGTTAAAAAGTGACGGGGTCTTTTTCACCTTGTTGTCAAATTACCCCACCTTTTGTCAACAAATTTGGCTTTTCCAACGGTTTATCGTCGCGCGAATTTCATGTTGTTGAAAAATGGCTCCCTAATTCGAAGTTGATGCAGGTTGGAAGTAGGTCACGGGTGCAAATTGGGCGTTTTTTTCTGCTGAGTGCTGTTCTTGCGAAACGAGGGTTTTATAAAGCACCAGTTCAGAACAATGCTTTGTTGAGATGAATTATACGGTTGAGCCAATATCAAGGCTGAGACCTACTTCCAACCTATCACAACTTCGAATTTCGACCGCAAAATTCAACAACATGAATTCAGTTGCATGCTCGCAACGGCGGCAAGGGACTTGCTGAACGGACTCCGCTTGGATAGTGCTTCTTCGGGCCTGTGAATCATTCAACTTATCCAAAGCGTTGCACGTTCGTCTCATTTCCTTGCCGCCGCTTTTTCCTGCTGGATTTTCGATAGAGCCCGAATGGTTGGGCGGGTAAGCGCAAAGACTCCTTCGCCGTTATCTTCTTTTACCTAGGAAAATGCTCTCAAAGCGGCTTGCGGATTCGCGTGGTGTTACAATAAAGAACGTGTCATTAAAACCAATCCTGTAAGGAGGATGCAATGGGCGTCATTATTGATGTGTATGGTCGTGAGATTCTTGACTCGCGCGGCAACCCTACCGTTGAGGTCGAGGTCGTTTTGGACGACGGCTCCATGGGTCGCGCGGCTGTGCCATCGGGTGCTTCTACCGGCGCTTTCGAGGCCGTTGAGCTGCGTGACGGCGACAAGGATCGCTACCTGGGCAAAGGCACGCTTGATGCCGTTGACCACGTGAACACCGAAATCGCCGAGGCGCTGTATGGCTTCGATTCCGAAGACCAGCGTGGCATTGACTATGCTCTGCTTGAGGTCGATGGAACCGACAACAAGGGCGCTCTGGGCGCAAACGCCATTCTGGGTGCATCGCTTGCGGTCGCGCGCGCAACGGCTGACTCCCTGCAGGTTCCGCTGTACAAGTACGTGGGCGGCGCAAACGCGCACATTCTGCCCACGCCCATGATGAACATCCTGAATGGCGGCGTGCATGCCGACAACAACGTTGACTTCCAGGAATTCATGATTATGCCAGTGGGCGCTCCCACGTTCCGCGAAGCGTTGCGTTGGTGCGCTGAGATTTACCATACGCTGAAGAAGGTTCTGCACGATGCTGGCCTGGGCGGCGGTGTTGGCGACGAAGGCGGTTTTGCTCCGAACCTGAAGACGAACGAAGAGCCGTTGAAGTACATTGTCGAGGCGTGCGAAAAGGCAGGTTACAAGCCGGGTTCTGACATTATGTTCGCCATGGATCCCGCTTCCACCGAGTACTACGATGCTGAGCGTCAGATGTACGTTTTGGCTGGCGAAGGCGTTGAATACACGCGCGAACAGATGGTTGATTACTGGGAAGCGCTGGTCAACAAGTACCCGATTATCTCCATTGAAGATGGCATGGCCGAAGAAGACTGGGAAGGCTGGAAGATGCTGACCGATCGCATTGGCGACCGTGTGCAGCTGGTGGGTGACGACTTGTTCGTTACGAATTCCAAGCGCCTGGCCAAGGGCATTGAGCTGGGTTGCGCAAACGCCATTCTGATCAAGGTAAACCAGATTGGTTCGCTCACGGAAACGCTCGAGGCAATTGAGATGGCAAAGCAGGCGGGCTACGCGTGCGTTATGAGCCATCGTTCCGGCGAAACGGAAGACACCACCATCGCCGACCTTTCTGTTGCGTGCAACACCGGTCAGATCAAGACGGGTGCTCCGTGCCGCTCCGACCGCGTTGCCAAGTACAACCAGCTTCTCCGTATCGAGGAAGAGCTGGGCGACTCCGCGCAGTACGCCGGCATGAAGGCGTTCTACAACATCAAGCGATAGGCAAGGTGCGCTATGTCTGTGGAAAAACCCACATTTGCGATTGTGACCTGCTCCGATACGCGCAGCATGAAGCAAGATACGGCGGGTGCGGCGCTGGAAGCGCTTATTGCCGAGAAGGGTTGGGAGTGCTTGAGCCACGTTGTGGTGAAGGACGATCGTGAGGCGATTTCTGCCGAGATCGTACGCGGCGCCGATGAACTGCATGCCGACATTGTGTTGACCTGTGGCGGAAGCGGCCTTTCCCTGCGCGATGTTACGCCCGAAGCAACGGCCGACGTTTGCGAGCGCAACGTTCCCGGCATTGCCGAAGCCATGCGCGCGTATAGCCTGCAGATCACGCCGAACGCCATGCTTTCGCGCGCCGTTTGCATGCAGCGCGGCAGCTGCATTGTGATCAACCTGCCGGGTAGCGAGAAAGCCGCCCGCGAGAATTGGGCGGGCATCGAGGGTGTTTTGCCTCATGCCGTGAAGATGATGGCGGGTGGCGGACATTAGTGTCCAAAGCAAACCGAAAACATCGGAACGCGGCCGCTGCTCGTAAAATGCCGCAGCGCTCGCAAGAAAACGCGCCACAACAGGCGCGCTCAGGGGAGACGTGTATACAAGAGCCCGTTGCGAATGCAGCGGGCTCTACGTGTGCCGAAGGGTGCAGCGCTGGAGCTCCCGCCGCGGGTCGCGCCTCTGGTCGCGGTGGTGATAATGCTCGCGGCAACAGTGCCGCTTCCTGTACCGATACCTTCGCCGCTGGCAAGCGCAACGCGGGTCGGCGCAACGGCAGCGTCGCTTGCACCGATACCTTCGCTCGCAGCAGCTTTGCTTCTGCAGACTCCCAAGAAATATGCACGAACAAAAAGCTCGACCAGAAAGGAAAGCCAGTGGAAGAGCTCATAA
>CAKTVK010000086.1 GCA_934623455.1 uncultured Eggerthellaceae bacterium
GCAGGCAGCGGTGGGCCTGCCCGTCGAGATGATGTAGTCGGCGGTCTCCCGCCTGAACTCGTCGGTGTACTTGGCGGCCGGGTTCGGCATGGCATCGTCCTTTCTCGTCGTCTCGTTGCATTCTAAGGGATTCGGGTTCCTCTAGCATGCGTGTCCGATAAAACGATACAGGTCACTTTGCGGTTTCATAAAGATTTTGCTGTCGCTCCAACCGCCTTGTTGTCAAAATGCCCTCGGATTCGGGCAAATCGACGATATTCGGTGGTTGGAGGCTGTGAGACAGGTCTTCTTGGAAAGCTGAAAGCAGCGAATGAAAATCGCTTTTCGTATAATCCCAGCTCAGAGAAATGCTTCGATTCAAGAGCAAGAATCCAGCAACGTGTCAAGCAAGCTCGTTGAGGCTCGGACCACCGAATATCGTCGATTTGCCCGAGTTTGCCCCCGTTTTTCCAACAAGCACCCTCTTTTCGCCGCCTTTCCGGTTCTGCATCTGATTGCTCTACGGTTTTCCTTGCGGATCACAGCGGATTGCCGCCGCTCGCTCCGCGTCGTTGCGGCAATTCGTCGAAACCCGGCGCGGAAGGCATCCGACGCCGCCGCCGGTGCGCTAAATGGCAAAGCTTAAGCCATCGGCGGCAGCTTGAACGCGCCCGTTGTATTGCTCCAGGTAGATGTTGAGCTCGCGCAGCGTGATGGGCTCCATGTAATGCATAGCCAAATGCGTGAGGTAGATTTTCTTTGCGTCTAGCTCAAAGCCTTCTTCGATGCAGGTCTGCACGCTGTGGTGCGCTTGCGGGGCGGGGCAGTCTTTCCAATATGTTGCATCCATGGCGAGCACGTCAACGCCGCGCACGCGTTCTGCTGTTTCTGCAGGTAGACGCCCTGTATCACTTGCGTAGAACAGGCGTGTCTCATTGGTTTCAATCAGATAGCCATATGTTCCCGCTGCGTGCGTTACCGGCAGAGCGGTGTAGCGCACGCCGTCGAACTCGTGGGTGGCAAACGGCTCCACCACATGCTCGTCAAGCGCGTAGCTCATGTAGTGGAACTCGGTATTGATCTCGTTGAGCGTAAGCGCGCTGCCGAACGTGGGAATAGCATGGCGCGTGCGCAGCTGCATCATGTACTCCATTTCGCACAGGCCGCTTACGTGATCGGAGTGGCAATGCGTGAAAAGCAGCTGGTCGACGGCGCGTACGTTCTCGCGAATGAGCTGATGGCGCGTATCAGGCGGCGTATCGATAAGCAGCGTGCCGGCGGGGAAGGTATCGCTTGTGGTCGCGCTGTCGGTGCCAGCGGGGAAGGTGTCGCTCACGGTAAGTCCCAACTGCGCGCGCAACTTAGCGCTCACGCTGGGAGCGCCTGCTCCGCGCACCATAACGCCGCAGTCGCCGCGGCGAATGGCGGGATTCTCGCGCGCTTCTTGGCAGGCGGCGCAGTCGCAGAAGAAGGCGGGAATGCCGCATCCGGCTCCGGTTCCCATAAACGTGAAGATGTGCTTTTTCATGGCTGACCTTGCCTTTCTGCGGTGTTGCCTGTGCTTGTGGGCAGCAGCGTTGGATGCTTGCGCGCGGCCCCTTTGCTTTCGCTTGTTCTTTCCCTGGAAGTATATCGCTTTTGCGTGGGACGCTTCCTGGATTCCCGCTGCTTGTTTCTTGCGCCGCCGCCATCGGCATCCTGCCCGCGCCGCCGCCTTTGGCCGCTTGCCCCGCCGCTCCTGCATCGCCGCCGCTGGTCGCCCACACAGCCGCCATTGAGCGTCCGACCTTGCCGCCGTTCCCGCTGCCCCTGCCGCTGGCCACCCACGCAGCTGCCGCTTGCCCGCCGCTGCCCGTTTAAATCGCGCATTTCTCCACAGATAACCCATTTCCCCTGCATGAATCGCGGCTATTAGATATAATCCACCACCTGGAGCACCCTGTTCACTTCAAGGCGCTTCATGCAAACGCGTGCGAACTTGATGCGGCAGGCGCCTGCATGAAATTGCCGGGAACGGCGCAAGCTTGGTCCGCTGCGACATAAGCCCAGCGCAAACCGCGAACACCGTGTTTCGCTTGCGGTATTTTCTCGTTCCGCAGGCACGTAAAAGTGATAGGAAAAAACGAGAGAAGCGAGAAGAAGAGGAAAGGTAGATGACTAAAGGTGAAAAGCAAGGGCTTTTTCAGCGTATCGTGAAAAAGCCCAGCATGGACACCGAGGTGGATGTCAATGCCCCGGGTGTTGAAGTAGTAAAGTCACTTTGCTATTTCTGCCATGCTAACTGCGGCGTCATCGCTTATGTCAAAGATGGCGACGTAATTAAGATCGAAGGCGATCCGAATTACTCCAACCAGGGCGGCCTTTGCTGCCGTGGCACGAGCGCTCTGAAGCACGTCAATCACCCCGCTCGCGTGAATCACGTGCTTAAGCGCGTAGGCGAAAAGGGCGAAGGCAAGTGGGAGCAGGTTGACTACGACACCGCTATCAAAGAGGTTGCCGAAAAGCTCAACCAGATCAAGGCCGAAAGCGGCGCAGAAGCTGTTGCTTCCGCCGGCGGTACCACCCGTACCGACGACTGGGCTCGTCGCCGCTTCCTGAACCAGTTCGGCACGCCCAACGGTTTCCACAATGCACTTCTGTGCTGGATCCCCACGTTCATGGCTGAAACCTGCGTTGCTGGTTGGTCTCCGTTCGAAACCGACCTGGGCGGTGCACGTTGCTTGATTCTGTGGGGCATGAACCCCGGCGCCTCCAGCCTGCCGTCCATGCACGGTTACTGGGATCTGTGCCACGATGGCATGAAGACCATCGTTGTTGACCCGCGCTACTCCGAGACCGCTGCAAAGGCCGACCTGTGGCTGCCGCTGCGTCCCGGTTCCGACGCCGCCCTGGCGTTGGCCATGCTGAACACCATCATCATGGAGCGTTTGTACGACAAAGACTTCGTGGCAACCTGGTGCGACGGCTTTGAAGAGCTCAAAGAGCACGTGAAGCCTTACAACGCACGTTGGGCCGCGCCCATCACCTGGCTGTCTGCCGACCAAATCAAGCAGGCAGCTCGCCTGTACGCCAAGAATACCCCTGGCTGCATCCAGTGGGGCTGCACGTGGGACCAGCTGGGTCGTTCTTCGACCACCGCTTCTCATGCGCTGGCTTTGATCCGCGCTGTCTGCGGCAACTTGGAAGTTCCCGGTGGCGACGGCATGCCTGGTCCGGCACTGAACTATCTGACCGACGAAGAGCTGGAACTCAACGAGCTTTTGCCCGAAGAGCAGAAGGCAAAGCAGATTGGCTCCAGCAAGTTCAAGCTGGCTTCTTGGCCTGGCTACCAGCTGATTTCCGACAACGCTAAGCGTACGTGGGGTAAAACGCTTCCGGCGGAATGGTTCTGCGAAGCACACGGCCCCAGCGTGTTCAAGGCAATTCTGACCGGCGATCCGTACCCGGTGCGCGCCC
The DNA here is from genome assembly GCA_934623455.1 of uncultured Eggerthellaceae bacterium. GTDB lineage: Bacteria > Actinomycetota > Coriobacteriia > Coriobacteriales > Eggerthellaceae > CAKUOV01. The sequence goes on from CAKTVK010000086.1 coordinate 3,436, forward strand.
TGATCAACTGCGCTACCAACCCCATGATGTCCTACGGTGACTCCAAGATGGTCCTGCAGGCAATCAAGAAGGTTGAATTCCTGGTTGTTGTTGATTACTGGATGACCCCCACCGCGCTGTTTGCCGACTACGTGTTCCCGGCAGCTGGCGCCCTGGAGCGTCCGATCATCGTGACCCACTACGGCGCTACCGACTCGCTTATGGGCGGCCGCCGCGCAATCCAGCCGAAGTACGACCGTCACACCGACATGACGTTCTTCCGCAAGCTGGGTCTGGCCTGCGGTCAAGATCCGGCGAACTGGCCTTGGGAAACCGAGGAAGAAGCCTACTACGCCATCATGCAGCCTATTGGCCTGCCGGTGAGCTCGTGGGATGAGTTCGTTGAGAACATTCGCATGTACTATCCGCCGCTGCACCAGAACAAGTTCATTACGAACGGTGGCTTCTGGACTCCTTCCGGCAAGGTTGAGTGCAACTCCTCCATTCTGCGTGAGCTGGGTTACCCGGGCATGCCCACCTACTTGGGTTGCTCCGAGAACGAAATCGACGACCCCGAAGTGGCTGCCGAGTACCCCATTGTTCTTACCACCGGTGGTGGCTTCATGCCGTATCACCACTCCGAGCATTTCAACATGCCCGAAATTCGCTACCTGTCTCCGGATCCGTACTTCAGCATCAACCCCGAGCTGGCCGAGAAGCTGGGCATCAAGCAGGGCGACTGGTGCTGGCTCGAAACGCGTCGTGGCCGCATCAAGATGCGCGCCGATGTTGAGCCCGTATGCGACCCGCGCGTGGTCTTCGCACCGCGTGGCTGGTGGTTCCCCGAGCGCGATGGCTCCGCTGATCTGGACAACCCGTTCGGCTGCTTGGAGTCCAACGTTAACGTTCTGACCTCGGTCGACGACGAGCACTGCGACCCCATGGGCGGCTCTTGGGCCAACCGTGGCCTGATGTGCAAGGTCTACAAGGTCACCGAAGAAAACGAGCGCACCGCTGCCGACAACGCCTTCTCCATTCCGGGTTCTGACCCCGTGAAGAGCATGGACGTGAAGGAAGCCGTGCATCGTATGCCCAGCGACTTCATCAAGGCGCGCGAGGACGTTCCCTTCGAATGGCCGCAGCCTGAAATCGAAGTGCCGGAAGGTTACGAGTGGGTATGGCAGAACAACTCGCTGTACCGCAAGGACAACCACTTTAGGTTGGACGCTTCGGGCTGGTTGATTAACCCGCGCACCAAGGGCTACCACGATGCAACGTACTGCTATCGCTACGATGCGAACGCGCAGTGCCTGGTAGACGATGCCACGGGCGATCGCTACGACATGTCCTACAACAAGCTGGCTCCCGTAATCGCGGGCGTTCAGACGTATCCGAACCAGGATGCTCCGTATGCGGTTCCTGAGAACCTGACCTGGGATAGGGAAGCAGGCTACGCTCGCCTGGGCGACAAGCCTTACATCTATGATCCCAACAGCGGTTGGTTGATGGATCCGGCAACCATGGCTTACCACGATGCGAACTACGGTTATCGTTACGATGCCGCAGGTCAGTGCCTGGTAGACGATGCCACGGGCGCAAAGTACGACATGTCTTACAACCCCTTGTCTTAGAAGCGATCGAGTAGGAAGGAATTAACATGACCCGTTACGCTATGGTCATCGACAAGCGTCGCTGCATCGGTTGTCATTCCTGCACGGTTGCCTGCCGTACGTGGAACAAACTGCCGATTGATATTATCTACAACCCGGTTCTGACCGAGGGCGTTAAGGGCACGTGGCCCAACGTCCATCGCGAGTGGACCCCCATGCTGTGCCAGCACTGCGCAAAGCCCGCATGCGTTCCCGCTTGCCCCACTGGCGCAAGCATCCAGGACGAAGACGGCACCGTTTGGGTTGACTACAAGAAGTGCATGGCCTGCAAGGTGTGCGTTAACGCTTGCCCCTATGGCATGCGCGATGTATCCAAGACCGAAGAGTTCTTCCATCGTTTCGTGCGCAAGTGCACGTTCTGCCGCAACGCGCGTCAACTTGACCCCGATGCGCAGCCGTACTGCGTGAAGACGTGCCATCAGAAGGCGCGTATCTTCGGCGACCTGGACGACCCGAACTCTGAGGTTTCGAAGATTGTTGCTTCCGTGAAAACGGAGCGCTTGCTGGAGGATTTGGGCACCGAGCCGCAAATCTATTACGTACCTGACATGGGAGGTAGGCTCTAATGCGTCATCATTATTGGGAATGGCCCATTGCCACCTATCTGTTCCTTGGTGGTATGGGCGGCGGCATGTTCTTCTTGGCCGCTGTGCTTTCGTTCTTTGTTATGCCCGAGCAGGCAGCCTTGGTTGGCTCTGCTCTGGCATGGCCGACGTTCTTTGCGTTGGTGTGGCTGGCTGTTGGCTGCTTCTTGCTGGTTTTCGAGTTGGGTCAGCACTACGCGTTCGTGTACGTGTTCTTTAACTCGATGACCTCGGTTATCGGCCACGGCGCACGTTTGCTGTGCGTTGCGTTGATCTTTGGCCTGTTCTGGTGGATTTCGTATCTGCCGTGGGAATGGATTGCGCCGCTGGCAGGCTTCTTCGCCACGTTCCGCGTGCTTAACCTGGCACTGGCTGGCCTTGCTGGTTTCTGCATCATGCTCTACACCGGCATTCTGTTCTCTACTCTGAAGGCTCACTCCTTCTGGGCAACCCCGGCCCTGCCGGTGCTGTTCACGGTTTCCGCTCTGTCCACCGCATGCGCTTGCACCATGCTGTGCCTGGGCTTCACGGGTCTGTACCCGAACGTGGGCATTTTCGGTCAGGCTGCCATTGCGTTTGTGGGCTTTGAGATCCACGAGCTGCTGCACACGCTGGACATCATTTTGATCCTTGCCGAGCTGACCGTGCTGCTGCTGATGGTGCTGTCGCTGATGTGCGCGGGCAACAAAGTTGCTCACGACGCAGCTGCTCGCTGGGTGCGCGGCTCCTACGCTCCGCTGTTCTGGCTGGGCATGGTGTGCTGCGGTCTGGTGCTTCCGCTGCTGCTGAACATCATTGGCATGAGCACGCCTGCTGCCGTTTTGGCTCTGTGCGGCGGCTTGCTGCTTCGCTTCCTTATCGTGTTCACCGACGACCGCGCGGAGATTCCTGGCGAGACCAGGTACTTCAGCCGTCTGAAGCAGCCCGGTACGGAATTCATGACGAAGTGGGCTGACGGCGAGAACATCTACTAAGACGTTTTTCGGCTTAACTCAAAGGGGCCTGACTCACGCTGCGAGTCGGGCTCCTTTTTGCTAGAATCGGGTGTGTGCTTTTGCGAGATGGCGCATGCGCGGCGAATCACTTCGAAATCTAGGAAATGACCTGGGCATTTGGTAGATTTTGGAGCGATGAAAAGGGAAGGGGAAGGTTCCGATGGAGACCACGTATTCATTCGAAGATGTGCTTACGGGTGCAACCGTTGCATGTGGGTATCCGTATTTGCAGAGCCATTATGTGGAGAAGTCTGCGGGCGCGATTCCGTGCGAGTCGGTGTTTTTCCCTGGTTGCAGCTTTATCAACTACGGGTTGCCCCTGGTCCAAGCGGTGTACAACACGCTGAGTCGGGCGGGAAGCGTGCAGGGAATCTCGCTTTTATGCTGCGGGAAGATTTTATCGTACGAGGCCGGCGGTGATGAGCTGCGCGCTCATTTCGAGCAGCAGTTCCGCGATCACCTAAAAGCGGCGGGCGTGAAGCGCCTGGTGGTGGCATGTCCGAACTGCGTTGTGGCGTTGCGTACCGCGTGTGCGGCCGACCCCGCCACAAAAGACATCCAGGTAGTGGCGTTGCCGCAAGAGTTGGCGCGCTTGGGATATCGCATTGATCCCGGCGTGGCGCAAAATGTGGCGGCGCTTGGTTACCCCGAAGGAGCGGCACCCGATAACGTGGTGTTTTGCCCGCATGATTCCTGCCCCGATCGTGAGATGGGGGAATTTGCGGAAGGCATGCGTCTTTTGGCGGAGAATCTTCCCGTGGTCGAAGCGGCGCATCATGGGCGCAAGTCCGTGTGTTGTGGATCGCTTCCGCGCGCGGCAGGAAAGTTCGACGCGGCTGACAAATGCGCGCAGCTGTGCGGCTCCGAGAGTGCTGCTGCGGGTGCTTCGGCCATTATCACGCCGTGCGTGAGCTGCTCGTTCCAGCTAACAGTGGCGCAACACGAGGTGCCCGTGTTCCATTACCTGGAACTTCTTTACAATTGGCGCATTGGTTGGGCGCATGCGGATATGTACATGAAGCTGCGGTTCTTGTTCGATGACGTGCCTCATAAAGAGGGCGCGCAGGCAAGTAATCGCGCGTTTGTCGCGCTGGGCAACGCTGCGGATAGTGCCGATGCCGGTGATGTAGCGGTGGATGGCGCAAATACCCGCGATGGAGAATGAATAAATGCAGGAGCAAGATAACATGATTGAGCGCGATGTGAATGAAAACATGGAATGCGCCGCAGGCGATGAAGGCGTTGGCGAGGCAGCGGCGGACGGCGCAGCCGGTGTTGCAGCGGGAGATGTGCCTGCGGACGGCAGCTCTGCGGAAGAAACACCGAACCGCCAGGTCAAACGCACGAACTGTCACTTCTGCGGCTATCTTTGCGGCTTTCTTGCCACGGTGGAGAACGGTCGCATTGTTGACTTGAAAGTGGACCCCACGCGCTATCCGTACAGCGAGAAAACGCTGGCGGGGTGCCGTCGTTGGCGCATGAACTTGCAAACGCTTGATGCTCCCGATCGCGTGAATTATCCCCTGAAGCGCGTGGGCGACCGCGGCAGCAATACGTGGCAGCGCGTGAGCTGGGACGAAGCGCTCGATGACATTGC